>NZ_JAYFEQ010000483.1:0-28023 GCF_055795085.1 Phormidium sp. CCY1219
GCGATTGTCTCCCATGTCGGCTAACAATCGTTTGTAAGTGTCCCAGCTAATCTGCTTTAGCAAGACTCTTCCTTCGGTAGGTGCGTTGGCGATCGGTGCGGTGGTGGTCATCGGAATATCTGCTCCATGCGACGGAAATCTCGTTCCACTTCCACCCACAGGGATCGGTTATGCGGGTCGGTGCGGAGGGCTTTTTTCAAGTATAGCCGAGCTTTTTCCAATTCTCCTTGGGCGATCGCGTGGCGTCCCCAGCGCTGATAGGCGATCGCCAACCATTGTTGGATTTCGCGATCGTGGGCGATGCGTTGGGCCAGTGCTTCGACTAAGGCAACGGCGCGGGGAAACCGTTTGTCTTTGAGCAATTGCTGTAATTGCAAATATCCGCGCTGTTTGAGAAGTTCTTCCACATCGGTGAGTCGAGGATTGTTGCGAAAAAATGGATCCTTGGGGGTGACGTGGGTTTTGGCGGATCTGCCGGATGTGGACACCGGCGAGGGGGTAGGGGCGGGGGTGGGAGAGGGTTGGGGCATTTCAGCCGCAGGTTTGGCCACGGTGAGCAGGAACTGATACGCCTGGTGCAGTTCGATAAATTTATCGTGCGCTCTTGCATCGGGGTTGACATCGGGATGAAACTGCCGTGCCAACGAGCGATAGGACGCCTTCACCTCTTCCAAGGTTGCGCCTGCATTCAAACCGAGTATTTTATAGCACTGTACAACATTCATCGCAATAACAATGGCAGAACTCTTTCGATCGAGATTCTGCCATTGTTGTAGCATTCCGGATAGTGGGGAACCCCGACCTCTGAGGAAAATTAAGCCGCGATCGCGGAAAATTAAGAATTGAAAATTAACCCATTCTCAATTCTTAATTTAATCTCCGCTTAGGAGGGGCGGTCTTCAATCACGCGATCGATGATGCCGTATTCCTTGGCATCTGCCGCCGACATGAAGAAATCGCGATCCATGTCCTTCTCGATTTTTTCCAGGGGTTGATTGGTGCGATTCGCGTAAATCTGATTCAGATTGCGGCGAATTCGCAAGATTTCGCGCGCCTCAATTTCAATGTCACTGGCTTGACCTCGGGTGCCACCAGAGGGCTGGTGGATCATAATCCGAGAGTGGGGCAGTGCCAGACGCTTGCCTGGGGCACCGGCAGCCAGCAGGAAGGATCCCATCGAAGCCGCCAGACCGACGCAAATGGTCACCACATCGGATTTAATGTGCTGCATGGTGTCATAAATTGCCATGCCAGAGGTGACGTAACCGCCGGGAGAGTTGATGTAGAGAATGATGTCTTTGCCTGCATCGTCAGAATCCAGATACAGCATCACGGCGATGACTTGATTCGCCAGTTCATCGTCGATATCTTTCCCGATGAAAATAATGCGCTCGCGATAGAGGCGGTTGTAAATATCAATCCACTGGGTATAGGTTTCCCCCGGCATCCGGTAGGGAACTTTTGGCACACCAATCGGCATTTTGCGCTCCTCTATTATACTATGTACTGCGTGGGTAAGCCAGTCTAGTGAGATGCTGGAGGCTTACGCATTCAACATCCACACTGTGCGTTTCAAGATTAGCTGACGCCGGCGGGCAAGGGCTGCGCCAAGTCTTTGGTTTCCAGAACGCGATCGATCAGGCCGTATTCTACAGCATCGTGCGGGGTGATGTAGAACATCCGATCCATATCTTTGATAATCTTTTCTGGAGGCTGGTCGGTGTTTTGAGACAAGATATCGATCGTGGTCTGCCGATTGGCCAGCACTTCTTTGGCTCGAATTTGAATATCCGAGGCTTGACCGCGAGTGTAGGCTTTCGGTTGGTGCAGGACGATGGTAGCATTGGGCAGACTGGCGCGACACCCTTTGGTGCCGGCAGAGAGCAACATCGCCGCCATCCCCATTGCCGATCCGATGCAAATGGTGTGAACCGGGGGCTTGATGTATTTGATGGTGTCGCAGATGGCAAAGGCTTCGGTGTCAAAGCCAATCGGATCGCCACTGTAACTCGAGGTGCCGGTGGAGTTGATGTAGATATTGATGGGTTTTTCTGGGTCGTCGTACTGCAGGTAAAGCAGTTCGGCGATAATCAGTTCGGTCACGGCGGGCACCAAGGGCATCCCCAGATAGACAATCCGCTCCTTGAGCAACAAGGAGGGTAAATCTGGGGGTGGTGTCCGATATGAGGCGTCCCCGTAATAGGGCGATTGAACTGCCTTAATGGGTGAGTTCATGTCCAGTTTTTGCTTGCAATCATGGCTGTGTCTCTATTTATAGTAGCGTGTCCCTGCCCGGGGCGCTGCAAAAATTAAAAATTGGGGATTGGGGATTGGGGATTGGGGATTGGGGATTGGGGATTGGAGAACTTGAAGAGGTCAGAAGGGATCGAAATTGAAGGGAGCATATTGCGGGTTGTTAATGAACGATGAGCCAGAGCGATCGCATTAGCTGTGGGGACGAGGGTTGTGCCACAATCCAAATAGCCCCAAACTTCACTGGGAACCCAGAATCAACAGCAGTTTTGACATTGCGAGGAGGAAATTGCAATGAAAGTCGATTTAAACCTGGCATTGAACGATTCGAATCTCGATGCCGGTCAGGCGAGCAACCAGCGTCAGCTTTCGATTTCCGTGTCCGCGATCGGCACTGGGACAGAAAGCGCGGTGCCCCTGAACCTGTGCCTGATTCTCGACCATAGCGGTTCGATGGAAGGGCGACCCCTGAAAACGGTCAAAGAAGCAGCCTACGGACTGATCGACCGACTCAACCCGGGCGATCGCCTCTGCGTCGTTGCCTTCGACCACAGAGCCAAAGTCATCGTCTCCAACCAAGTTATCTCAGACACCGAAAGCATCAAAAAGAAAATCGACAAACTAAAAGCCGACGGTGGCACTGCGATCGATGAAGGCATGAAAAAGGGCATCGAGGAACTGAAAAAAGGAGCAAAAGACACAGTTTCCCAAGCCTTCGTCCTCACCGACGGCGAAAACGAACATGGCAGCAACGATCGCTGCATCAAACTCGCCGTGGAAGCCGCCGCCGCCAACTTCACCTTAAACGCCTTGGGATTTGGCGATCACTGGAACCAAGACGTGCTTGAAAGACTCGCCGATGCTGCTGGGGGTGCCCTCTCCTATATCGAACATCCAGAACAGGCAGCGAACGAATTTGGGCGGTTATTCAACCGGATGCAGTCCGTAGCCCTAACCAACGCTTACCTGCTGCTGAAACTGATGCCGAAAGTGCGTTTGGCCGAACTCAAACCCGTAGCCCAAGTAGCACCGGATACCATCGAACTGCCAGTGCAAGCCGAAAACGGAAAATTGGCCGTGCGCTTGGGGGACGTGATGAAAGACGTGCAGCGGGTGGTGTTGGCGAATCTGTACGTGGGCAAGTTAAGCGAAGGCATCCAACCGATCGCGCAAGTGCAAGTGCGCTACGATGACCCCGGCATCGGCAAAACCGGCTTGCTCTCGGATCCGATCGCGATCTCGGCCAACGTCCTGAGTGCCTATCAGCCGGCCTTGAATCCCCAGGTGCAGCAGCACACCTTAGCCTTAGCCAAATATCGGCAAACCCAAATTGCCGAACAGAAAATGCAGCAAGGCGATCGCGTGGGTGCGGCCACCATGCTGCAAACAGCGGCCAAAACCGCTTTGCAAATGGGAGACCAAGGCGGCGCAACGGTCCTGCAAACCAGTGCCACTCAATTGCAAGAAGGCAAAGAACTCTCCGAGGGCGATCGCAAAAAAACCCGCATCGTCTCCAAGACCATCTTGCAATAAAAAAGCCCCTGGTTCAGGGGGGAGCGTTCTCGACGTTGCCCGCTTCAAACCTCGGTTTGACCGGGAGAGTGCTCATCAAAAGCCACTGCCCCGATTTTGCCGAAAGCCAGGTAAAATCGGGGCAGTGTAATTAAAAGCAGGACAGATTTTCACGCGCATAGCAGGAGCGATCGCGAATTATCGGGTTAGGCAATAACTGAAGCATGAGGGCGAGCAAAAATCATCCGTCCGGCAGAGGTCTGCAAAGCAGAAGTCACCACCACGCGCATTTCGTCGCCGATATGCTTGTTGCCTTCTTCGACCACCACCATCGTGCCATCTTCTAAATACCCCACACCCTGGGAATCCTCCTTCCCTTCTTTGAGAATTTTCAATTCCAGGCTGTCTCCGGGCAGATAGACCGGACGCACGGCTTGGGTCAAGTCATTGATATTGAGAACCGGCACTTTCTGCACGGTGGCGACTTTACTTAAATTGTAGTCATTCGTCAGCAGGGTGCCGTTAATTTCTTGGGCGAGGCGCACCAACTTGGCATCCACGGTGTGCAGGTCTTCGTAGTCTGCGGAGTGGATGGCGATTCGTTCGGCGTAACTTTCTTTAATGCGGTTGAGGATATCCAGACCCCGACGCCCGCGCACTCGCTTGCGATCGTTGGAGGCATCGGCCACCATCTGCAATTCCTGCAACACGAACTGCGGGATCAAGATTTGCCCTTCGAGAAAGCCGGTGCTGAGCAGGGCTTCGATGCGACCATCGATAATGCAGCTCGTATCCACTACTTTCGTGGCGGCAGGCTTCAGGGTGCCTTCAGCAACCAACATGGTTTCCACGCTGTTGGGATTGATCAGCCGCAAGAAGGCTCGACCGTGCGTATCCGCCAAGGCGATCCCCAGGAAGGCAAACATGACGCTGCCGAGGATGGCGGCGAGGGGTTTGATGAAGCCTAATGCGGGGGAAATGGGCAGGAGGAACACCGGGGCCAACATCAAGTTGGCGACTAGAAGTCCCATCACCAAGCCGATCGCCCGGGTGATGAGCAGGTCGATGGGCATGTGCCGCACTTGCTTTTCCATGCGCCGATAGGTGGTTTGCACGGATAATCCAAACGCACCGCCAATTAAGGCTGCAAAACCGGCGGTTACAGAACGCAAGCCGTCGAGATTCGTTACCTGGTCGATCGCACCAGCGGGGAGCAGTTCGATGCCGTAGAACCCGATCCCCGCTCCTGCTAAGATAAATGTCAGAATGATGATTGCATCAAGCATGGTTGCAAGCCTATTCGATAAAAGGTACAACTCCTGATTTCTCCTAGGGGGCTTTGCCATCGGAGGAGATTGTCATCGAGGAGTTCTGGAAGCCAACGGTAGAGATTGATTTTTAGCAGACCTTCCTATTATACTGGGAAGGTTTTTAGGCCGAAGCCGTTTTCCGCTGGCTCGTTGTAATTTACCAGAGTGTTTGGTATCGCTGAGAATCGAAGTTCCAATTTGTTTGAAACCCCGATGGAAGGGAAAAGGGCTGAAATTCCGACTTCAGCTTATCTTCACATTCCCTTTTGCCGTCGCCGATGCTACTACTGCGATTTTCCGGTGTTCGTGGTGGGCGATCGCCAGCAGGGGGAAAATTCCCGCCCGATCGTCGAGTATGTCGCGCTGCTGCAAGAAGAAATCAACACCACCCCGAGTTTGGGTCAACCCCTCACCACGGTCTTTTTCGGAGGTGGCACGCCATCGTTGTTGTCGGTGGAGCAGTTAGACCGGATCCTAACCGTACTCGATCGCCGATTTGGCATCGCCAAGGATGCGGAAATTTCCATCGAAATGGATCCGGGTACCTTTGAGCGCCAACAATTGGCCGGCTATCGCGCGGCAGGAATTAATCGCGTCAGTTTGGGCGTGCAAGCATTTCAAGATGAACTGCTCGCCGCTAGCGGGCGATCGCACAACTCTGCTGACATTCTGACAGCCCTGGAGTCGATCCGCCAAGTGGGGATAACCAACTTCAGTCTGGATTTGATTTCTGGACTACCTCATCAAACTTTGGCCCAGTGGCAGCATTCTCTAGAAGCTGCAGTGGCGATCGCTCCGGTCCATATCTCCAGTTACGATTTAATCGTCGAACCGAAGACTCCTTTTGCCCGATATTACCAACCCGGTGTGGCACCGTTACCCAGCGACGACTTGACCGCCGAAATGTACCGTCTCGCCTCGCAAATTCTCTCTGATGCCGGATATCAACACTATGAGGTCTCTAACTATGCCTTAGCGGGGTATGAGTGTCTGCACAATCAGGTCTACTGGGAAAATCGTCCCTATTATGGCTTTGGCATGGGTGCGGCGAGTTATGTGGGGGGGAAACGCTTCACTCGCCCCCGGAAAACGCGCGAATATTATGCCTGGGTGGAGCGGTTGAAAGCCAATGGCGGGGCGATCGACTGTGCCGAAACCCCCGCCTCGGAGGTGATGTTGGAAAGCCTGATGTTGGGGTTGCGCTTGGCTCGAGGATGGAATTTAGCCACCCTGAGCGCCCAATTAGACCGGGAAACTCGCGATCGCATTTGGACTTCCCTGCAGCCCTACGCCCGCGCCGGATGGCTGCAGGTGGTTTCCGAAACCGGTGCCCCCATTACCCTGCCCTCCCGAACCGCTTTGCCCCCCTCGGGATGGCTCAGACTCACGGACCCAGAAGGCTTTTTGTTTTCCAATACGATTTTGGCCAGCGTATTTAGCGCCTTGGAATAATCCCCCCGCGCCCAACCCCGAGGAAAAAACCGATTTTGTCACCGATTCTTGACAAATCGCGCCGATTTGGGGACCCTAGGCGGCGGGACAACCCAGTTTAACAATTGCCAATTGCCAATCTAGTCCGGAAGAAGGGGGGAACTTTGCCCGGGTAACAGCACTCACCTGGGTATCGAGTCTGGGATGCAGCAAGGGCACCGAGCCGTTTTAGAGCCGTCAGCCCGCCTTCGGCTTTGCTGCCAAAAGTTTCTATTATCCCCAACTCACTTCGCTACATCAATCCGTAAATATACGCAGATAACCTCGGGATAATATAAGCCAAATTCGAGCGAATCCGCGAACGGAGTCCGTAAAATTACTAGAACATCAACCGGGGCGACCCCCTTCTTTACAAAAAATTCATAAAAAGTGGCCGAGAGGATAAAGATTCTGTAAAATAGAGAAAAATTTTCGTGGAATCCACTGAAAACGGTTCGAGATATGTCAAACTAAATCTCAGTAAAAACCGAGGGGCGCGATTCAACCCCAGTCGCATGGGGATGACACTTGTTCTGTAGGGGGCAAGATGGAACGTCTGGGATGGGAACGCGCCAGTGGGAACGCTGGGCGGCCACAACGTACCCAACGCGATCGCTCGCAGGTAACAGGTGGGGCTTTTGCCCGCCCTTCCCAGAATTTATACCTAGGTACAGTCGATCCGTCACGCTTTACCGAAGGATGGTGGAATAGGTTGGTGTAGAAAAAACCCCAGGGGGACATCACCGTGGTGAATCCGGGAAAACGCCAACCAACCTCCTCATAGCTGGCGGTAAGTGAGCCTTATCTTCTGCGATTTTAAAATTTACGAATACGGGAGTTAATACTTATGGTTGACATCACAGTAGCAATTCCAACCTATAACGGGGAAAAGCGCTTAGGAGAGGTACTCGATCGCCTCAAGAGTCAGGTGGGGACGGAACATTTCTCCTGGGAAGCGATCGTCGTGGACAATAACAGTACCGACAACACAGCAAAACTGGTGCGGGAATATCAAGCGCAGTGGCCCGCACAGATACCCTTACGCTACTGCTTTGCAGCGGAACAAGGTGCAGCCTTTGCCAGACAACGAGCTGTAGAGAAAGCCAACGGCAAATTAATCGGATTTCTCGATGATGACAACTTACCCGAACCAAATTGGGTAGCGGCGGCGTATGAATTCAGCCAAAACCATCCAGAAGTGGGGGCATTTGGCAGTCAGATTCACGGATACTTTTATGAAAACACCGCGACGGACAAAGTTCCGGATTCAATCAAGCGAGTCGCCTGCTTTTTAGCCATTATAGAACGGGGGGATAAGCCCCATCGATACGATCCGAGACATAAAATTCTCCCGCCGGGAGCGGGGGTCGTGGTGCGGAAAGAAGCCTGGGAAAAGCACGTTCCGCCCCGGTTGTTTTTGAACCATAAAGGAAAAGACGCCGGATTGGCCAGTGAAGATTTAGAAGCATTATTGCACATTCAGAATGGCGGATGGGATATTTGGTACAATCCGGCAATGGTGGTTCACCACAAAATCCCGAATTCGCGGTTAGAAAAAGACTATTTGTTAATGCTGGTTCGCTGTGTAGGTTTGAGCCGAAATCGCCTGCGGATGATGACGTTAAAAAGCTGGCAAAAACCCTTAGCATTTCCAGCGTATTTGGCCAACGATTTGCGACGGTTGGTCTTGCACGCGATAAAATATCGCCCGGATAAGGTGCAGGATACGGCGACAGCTTGCGAACGGGAATTGTTAACCAGTTCGGTGATGAGTCCGTGGTTTTTGTGGAAACATCAGTGGTTAAATTCCGAGTTGGGCGATCGCGCTACAGTGCTGCAAACCGAAGCGAGTGCGCGACAAATTGCCGAAGCGTTTGAAGAAGAACGCTTTCGCCTGCATTCGCAGCGGGTTTATCCCCTCAAAGGCGATCGCGACGACTTCGAGCATAGCGAAATCCTTTTACGTCTGGAAGATAAAACTGGCAAACTGCGATTGCCCGGAGAATTTCTCCCCCCCACAGAACGGCACAATTTGATGCGAACCATCGACCGCTGGGCAATCCGAACCTTATGCGAGACAATTGCCCACACCGGAAGCAAACCGAGCGGTGTGCTTTACGAAATTAACCTGTCGGAGGCGAGTGTGAATGACGAGGGGTTTGTGAATTTCCTGCAACGGGAATTTGCCTCTCAAAACGTTTCGCCAAAAATGCTGTGTTTTGCGATCGGCGAACGAACCGCGATCGCGAATTTAGAGAAAGTGGCGCGCATGATTCGGCAATTAAAAGCCATCGGATGTCAAGTGACCTTAGATCGGGTGGGTAATCGGGGGTCTCGCCGGGAAGCCCTGGAAAAACTGTCGGTGGATTACCTGAAGATTGATGGCAACTTAGTCAAGAGCATGCTGCAAAATCCACTCCATTGCGATCGCCTGCAAAAAATCAATCAGGTTGGCCAAAATTTGGGCATGAAAACGATTGCCCACTGTGTGGAAACGCCGGAACTGTTAGAAACCACTAAAAATATCGGATTTAATTACGCCCAAGGATTTGGCATTGCTCGACCGACTCCCTTTGGATTGACCTGCCAATTGCCGCTTGATTTGCATTCTTTAAATTGGAAATCGGTAAACCCGCACAATTTGGCAACAGCACAACAAATGAGTTAAACCCACGCGCCGATTCGATAAGAGTGAAATTTGCAACAAACATGGAACAAATCGATTTCACCGTGGCTATTCCTACTTATAATGGGGGAAGCCGCTTAAGGGAGATTTTAGACCGACTGCGATCGCAAATCAACGGCGAATCCCTCTGCTGGGAAATCTCGATCGTGGATAACAACAGCCAAGATAACACCGCCAAGTTGGTGCGCGAGTATCAAGCCAACTGGCCCGATGCCTACCCATTAAAATACTGTTTTGAATCCCAACAAGGACTCGCATTTGCTCGTCAAAAAGCCATTGACGAAGCTCGAGGAGAATTGGTCGGATTTCTAGACGACGATAACCTGCCGGATTCCAACTGGGTATGGGCGGCTTACTGCTTCGGAAAAGCGCATCCGAAAGCCGGGGCTTATGGCGGTCAAATTTACGGCGAATTTGAAGTAGAACCGCCGCCGGGATTTGAAAGAATTCAATCGTTTCTTGCCATTAAACAGCGAGGTTATCAACCGCATTTATACGACCCGGAACGGCTGAGTTTACCTGCTGGGGCGGGGTTAGTGGTTCGCAAACAAGCTTGGGTCGAAAGCGTACCGCGCCGCTTAGCGCGTACTACCCGAGGGGGAAATGATTTTGAAATTTCGATTCACATGCACGATGCGGGGTGGGAAATTTGGTACAATCCGGAGATGAAAATCGCGCATAAAATTCCTAAGTCGCGACTGGAGAAAGAGTATTTAATGTCTCTGTCGCGAACGGTGGGGTTATGCGTCTGCGAGCTGCGGACGCTTCATGCCAAACCGGGGCAAAAACCGATTATTTTTGCCAAAATTATGCTAGGAAGTTTGCGCCGATCGCTGCGGCACTTTCTGCGGTATCGCGATCGGGTGAGAACCGATGTGGTGGCAGCTTGCGAGATGGAATTTTTCTTGAGTAGTTTTGCCAGCCCTTTATATTACTTAAAAAATTCGCTTGGGTCAAGGAGTTTAAAATGAGAAAATCGGTCATTGCGATCGGACTGGATGCAGCGGATCCCGACCTCATCGAACGGTGGATGGAAGGGGGACATTTGCCGAACCTGCGACGCTTGCGCGATCGCGGAGCCTACGGACGATTGACCGGCATCGACCACTATAAAGCCGAAACCCCTTGGACGAACTTTTTGACCGGTTGTGTGCCGCAAAAAACCGGCTATTGGGGCGGAATTCACCTCCATGAAGGCACCTATAATATCGAAAATGTGGGGGCGTATGACTTTAAAGAATATCCGCCGTTTTATGCCTTAGGGAACGATTACCGAGTGGCGGTGTTCGACATGCCGAAAGGCACCCTTTCCGAGGCGGTGAATGGGATTCAAGTGTTGGCATGGGGAGCGCATTCTCCCGGAACCCCCAGTCATTCGCGACCCGATCGCCTGTTGTCCGAGATAAACCAGCGCTATGGGGAACATCCGGCCCTGCACAAAGATCATGGAGAGTGGTGGGATCGGGGTTATCTCACACGCCTGCGCTCAGCCCTGCTGACCGGGATTTCCCGGCGCAAGGAGATTTGCCGGGACTTAGTGCGACAGGAGCCTTGGGATCTGTTTTTAACCGTGTTTGGCGAACCGCACTCTGCCGGTCACGACTTTTGGTTTATGAGTCAACCGGAGCATCCTTTGTATCGCGATCGCCCGCAAGATTTGTTCAGCACCGATCCGTTGCTGGAGGTGTTTGAAGCTGCCGATCGCGCGGTGGGAGACATCCTCGCCGAGGCACCGGCAGACAGTTATCTGGTGGTGTTTTCGGTACATGGTAGCGGGAATAACACCACTGATGCGGCGAGTATGTTCTTTTTAGGGGAGTTGCTCTACCGATTTAATTTTCCCGGAAAAGTGGCGATCGCCCCGGGAAAAACAGGCACCACCCCGCCACCGCCCATTTTAAAGGCGCGACGGAAAACCTGGAGTGGAGAAATCTGGCAGCGCAAGTTCGATCCCAACCCCTTGCGACGTTTGTTGCGACAATATCTGCCCACGCGCTGGCACGAGTGGATCGATCGCTATCTCGGCGTGGTGCAAACTCCGGATTTAGCCTCCTCGGAAACCCTGAAAGCACAAGGGGATCCGTTTTTCTGGCAACCCGTGACCTGGTATAAGCCATTTTGGCCGCAAATGAAAGCCTTTGCCTTGCCCAGTTTTTCCGAAGGATATATCCGGATAAACTTAAAAGGACGGGAACCGCAAGGCATCGTCGAACCCTCCGAGTATGAGGCGCTATGTGAGAATTTGACGCAACATTTGTATGCGCTGCGGAACCCGCGCACCGGCGATCGGGTGGTGAAACAGGTCATCCGCACCCGGAAATCCGCCAGCGATCGCGATCCCAAACTCCCCAGCGCCGATTTGGTGGTGGAATGGCAAGAGCCCCCGGCAGATATTATGGATAGTCCCGCTTTCGGACGCATCGGACCGGTTCCCCACCGTCGCACCGGCAGTCATCGTTCCCGAGGGTTTCTCATGGTCGAGGGTGAGGGAATCGCCCCCGGTTCTACCTTGCCCGACGGAGATGCGATCGATTTAGGGCCTACGATTTTAACCTTAATGGGCGCACCGATTCCCGATCGCTTGCAAGGGAAACCCCTGCTGGAAATCCCTGTTTCTACCGTTGCTCCCTCGTGAGCGCGCCCTGTAGTCAAATCCCCCTCGTTGAAAACGTTTAACCCGATGGGTAGATTGTGTACTGCTCACCCTACCAATGGGGGGTTGCGTAATTTATTTTATCGTGAATTCGCACCAGCCAAAGCCAGCAATAACATTAGAAAAATAACCCGAAGTGTATTATGAGTGTGGCTAATTCTCAGCGTTTGAATTCAGCGCAAAATCAACCAGGAAAAAAAGGGAAAATAAGTCGGCGTTATCGGGTGGCGATCGCGCTTTTGTCTCCCCTTCCCTTATCCGTAGGAATGAAACTGCGAAAGTGGTTTTATCCGGGAATTTTTGCCCGGATGGGAAGCAACGTGCAAATCGAACCGAATGTGGAATTTAACCAAACCTATTGGATAGAAATCGGCGAGGGAACCTACATTCGCTCGATCGCTTCCATCGCCGCCGATGGCAAAAACAGTTGGATTAAAATTGGCGATCGCGTCAGTCTGGAACGGGGGGTAGATATCAGAGCGCATGACGATGGATATATCGAAATCGGCGATCGCACCCGCATCGGACCTTACACCTGTTTGTCGGGTCGTCACATCAAAATCGGACAAGACTGTTTGATTGCCTCCCATAGCGGAATTTATGCCAACAATCACATTTTCACCGACCCCGATCGCAAAATCAACCAACAAGAGCGGTCTTACAAAGGAATTGCCATCGAGGATGATTGTTGGCTCGGGAGTGGTGTTAGAATTACCGATGGCGTTACGATCGGTCGCGGGAGCGTCATCGGTGCAGGGGCCGTAGTGACGAAAGATATTCCGCCTTATTCTGTCGCCGTTGGGGTTCCGGCGAAAGTGGTTTCCCTGCGAAAGAAAACCCCGGAAAATTCCTCTGAAACCCGGTAACGGCGCGCGCCACCCGGGGGGAAATAATTTCTGGCAAAAGTATCGGAAAAATCCCACTAAAGGATGATGCATCGCGGTCAGGGTTTGCCGTAAAACAGTGTCAGGGAAGGCGATGGAATTGCTTTGATTGGAGGAATTCCATCCCACAATTGCCGCAATTTTTTGCCCGTCGCCACCCACTGACCCACAACGATAATATCCTGAAATATTACCCATGAATCCGCACAATTATTCCGCCAATTCATCCGGACAGAAACCCTGGAAAATCGCGATCGCCAATCGGTTATTTCGCTTAATAGAAGGCATAGAAGTGCCCTTACTGCAATGGGTGCCGTTTCCCTTTGGTTCTTGGTTGCGAACCCTGGCGTACCGCAGTTTTGTGGCCAAACTGGGCAAAAAAGTCACCATTGAAACGGGGGTAGAATTTGTCGGCGCTTGTTGGATGAAAGTGGGCAATGAGGTGTTTATGTCTCGTGACGTTCGCCTGAGAACGATTGGTCGGCGCAATCGAATTGAAATCGGCGATCGCGTCTCGTTCGATCGCGGTGTGGATATAAAAGCGCATGGTAGTCAAGGCCCGATTACCATCGGCGATCGCACCTATATCGGGCCTTACACCTGCCTGTCTGGATGTCAGCTTACCATCGGCAAAGACTGTTTGATTGCCTCTCATTCTAGCATTTATTCTAACAATCACGTTTTTTCAGATTTCCACCGAAATATTAACGAACAAGGCAACAGTTACAGTGGAATTGTTATTGAAGATAATTGCTGGTTAGGCACTGGGGTAAAAGTCCTGGATGGGGTAAAAATTGGCACGGGCAGCGTCATCGGTGCAGGGGCAGTGGTGACGAAAGAGATTCCCCCGTATTCTATTGCCGTTGGCATGCCGGCGAAAGTCATTTCTCGGCGAGAGGCTGAAGTGGAAGAGGCGGTTAAAAGTGGCAGAATTTGAGAGACAATGATAAGTAAAATTACTGCTTTTAGTAAGGTTGAATTACTGCCAGTCTACCCCAGGATTTGCCGAAAAAAGACTCACCCAAAAATCGCCCAAAACAGATTTATTGTGCTACAATTTTTTTTACCATTGCATAATTTTGTTGTAAAAAAATGTTAGTTTTTGCGATTGCCCTGAAAAGCGCTAAAGTAGCTCGAGATTGGGAACAAACGTGCAAAATATTCGAGCGCAGCATTCGCTCGGTTTGCGCTCAAACTGCAAGCGAATTTAAAGCGATTGTGGTTTGTCACGAACAGCCAAAAATTCAGTTCCATCATCCGAATATTGAATACTTGCCAATCAGGTTTTCCATTCCCGGAGATGATATTGAAAAAAAGCGTCTGGATCGACGCCGAAAAGTGTTTGCCGGACTGCTAGCTGCGAAAAAATACCACCCCACCCATACCATGATTATGGATGCAGATGATTGCGTCAGCAAGCATTTAGCGGAGTGGGTAAAGCAAAATCGAGATGGCAATGGATGGGTTTTCAATAAAGGGTATTTATATGAAGAAGGAAGCAATTTCCTGTTTAGGGAAAAGAAAGCGTTTTATCAATGGTGTGGAAGCAGTCATATCATTCGCTACGACTTGCAGGATCTTCCAGAAAATACAGATGACGATCGCATCGATTACAATCGCTATCATCGTCCCCATGCCTACATTATGGATATTATGGAAAAAAAGGGGACACCTTTGGAAACCTTACCCTTTTTTGGGGCGATTTATATGCTCGGTCATGGGGAAAACGTGAGGAATTTTGCCAATGTCATTCGCCCGAAAAAGCTTTTGCCTCGCTTGAAAAAAGTGGTGGTGAATTACCGCCCGCTAACCGGAGAAATTCGCGATGATTTTGGCCTCTATTCCTTGGAGGAGAACTGTTCGTTTCATTAACCTTTTAATGGGGGAAATTTACCCGATGAAAATCCAGCGCTATTCTCAGAAGATTTTACATAAAATTCCAAGGCTTCAGCAGCTACAACGGTGGCATGATGAGCGCAGGGCTGAGGTATTTCTGATTTCTTTTCCCAAATGCGGACGAACCTGGCTGAGGTTAACGATCGCGAAAGCATTAGAACGGCACTTCGAGCTAAAAAATGCGACTAATCTGATGGAGTTGTATGCGTTAGGGGAACAGCATCCGGATATTCCGAAGATATTCATCACTCACGACGATGATGCGTTTTGGAAAAAACCCGAGGAACTGGTTCGATCCAAGGCGAAGTACAAACATGCCAAGGTTATCTTTTTGGTTCGAGACCCGAGAGATGTGCTGGTTTCGAGTTATTTTGAGAAAAAGAAACGGAGTCACATTTATCCAGACAAACCCTATTACCAGGGAGAGTTATCGGACTACATTAACGAACCAGTAGGTAGCTTTGATACGATTTTATAATTTTATCAGATTTGGGCGCAAAATCGTCAAGTTCCGAAAGATTTTTTAATGATTCGGTATGAAGACCTTCATGTTAATCCCGCAAGAGAACTGCGTAAAGTTATGGAGTTTATTGGAATCGCACAGATAGGAGATGCAGCGATCGCGGAAGCGGTGGAGTTTGCTTCTTTTGACAACATGCGAAAGATGGAGGAAAAAGGGGGGGGTGGGATGCTATCGCTTAAAACCAAGCGATCGCAGGGATCCCGAATCTTACAAAACTCGCCGGGGAAAAGTGGGCGGGTTTGAAGATTATTTGAGCCTTAGCGAAATTGAGGAGTTAACGCGACGGATGAATGAAACGTTAAGCCCAATTTATGGATACGGCGATTAAGCGATCGCTGGTAGTTTCCCCGTCATCACAGGGACGAAATTCCGTGGGATGGCGGGGAGGCAATGGCGACGGATCGCACTTTAGGGCGTCGGTTTGAGTTCTTTCACCCAGCGAACCACCTCGGGATGATGAGTGACCCAAGCTTCGCGATCGCGCCGAATGTTTTGCAAGTGCGACTCCACGGATTCCGCATCGATAACCACGCCAAAATCCGACGGCACTTTTTCGGTTTGATAGTCGAACAAACGATTGATTATCAAATCTCCCACGGATTCGCGATAGTGCGAACTATCCCAATAGTAATTCATTTCGCGATCGATGGACTCGGTGGTGATGCTATTATACCCGGAAAAATCCCAAACCGGGGCAATTTTTACCACTTCTCGTTTCCACTGTTCGAATTCCGGCCAAAGTCCGGCAAGGCGCAAGGTTTCCCATTGAGCGGCGTGGGCGGGAGAGATAAACAATTTTAATTCAATATCGCGGGATTTGGCAATTTCTACCAGGTCTCGTAATGCCCCTAAAAACTCCTGGGAAAGCTCGTACTCTTTGTAATATCCTTCCCGTTCCATGAATCCCCCCATCATGTTGGCAAATTCTTCGGTAATCGGTCGTTCCGGTTCGTTTTCGTACACATATCGCAAGCCATTGGGCTGATAAAGAAAGTTGGCATCAGCATTGAGGCTAGATTGAATGGTTTCTAAACTCGATCTCGTCGCCCCCAAAGAAAAGGTCACGTTGAGAAACTCCTTGGGCATTAAGGTTTCTTTTTCCAATCGCGTTTCGCTAAAGTCCGCTTGATTGTTTTTAAATTGATTGAACATAAAAAAGTCAAGTCCGAGAATCACGGTTTTGACCTCGGGTTGGTTTGCGATCGCATGGTCGAAGTAACGCTTCACCTCATACATATTTGGCCCCACCAGTGCCAAATTGTAAGCCGATTCTGCATTTAATGCCGGATGATTGGGGTCGAGACCTAAATCGCTGCGCGATGAGCCTAATAACAGGGTTTTCGGTTCCACACGGGTCACGGCGATCGCTTTGAACAGTCGCACGTGATTGAACTTCTGGGTTTTTAACCGATTCAGGCCCAAAATTTCCGGACTATTCATCACCCCATAGGGGTCAATGCCGGCATTAAATAATCCCACAGTTAACAATCCGGGCACTGTAATTCCTAAAAAAGCCAAATTAAATCGTCGATAGTTATTCATTTACACCCTCCGTTGAGTTAAAATTGATGAATATCGTTCCCAGGTTTGACCTGGAAACGGGGGTTGGCAAATTAAAACTGAAAGTAAAGAAATTCGGAAATTCGATTGAGGGAAAGCAGACAAGCGAGGGCAATACCACTCACCCCCATCGCCCACCACCATTTCGGTTTAAATTGCTTAATAATTTGCTGGGTATTGGGCAACAGCGTCACCGCCAGCAACAGCAATCCTAACGTCACAAAACTTTGTTGGTAATTGGGCGGAAGATAAGGCAATTCCTGCCAAGGTCTGAACTGTACTCCCATTTCTGCGAGCCAAGGCAAGGCGGGTTCTACATCATTAACCAATACGATTCCTTTGATTCCAACCGTAGCTTTGACAATTTCTGTCGCTTCATATAAATTATCGGCGCGGAAAAATATCCAACTCGTCATCACAGCGAGAAAGGTGATTAACCATCCGAAAAACTGAGGCAATTTGACGCCAAATTTTTTCCAAGCGTGATTGACCACAAGAAAGGTGCCGTGCATGGCTCCCCAAATCACGTAAGTCCATCCCGCACCATGCCACAATCCTCCTAGTAACATGGTCAAAAATAGATTGCAGTAGCGGCGAATTTCCCCGCGACGACTGCCCCCGAGAGGAATGTACAAATAGTCGCGCAGAAAGAAGGATAGGGTAATGTGCCAGCGACGCCAAAAGTCAATAATGGAAGTGGCTTTATAAGGAGAATTAAAATTAATGGGCAGGCGAAAATTAAAAATCCATCCCAAGCCGATCGCCATATCTGAATAGCCGGAAAAGTCAAAATACAGTTGAAAGGTGTAACTTAACGCCCCCACCCAAGCTTCGGTAAAGGTGACGATTTCGGCATTATCAAACACCGTAGCCACCCAAGGGGAAATGCGATCGGCAATCAGCACTTTCTTTCCCAATCCCAGGATAAACCAAGTTAAGCCAATGGCAACATTTTTATGAGAAAATACAAAATTGCGAAGCACTTTAAACTGCGGAATCAGTTCGTTGTGCCGCAAAATCGGACCAGCAATAAGCTGAGGAAAGAAGGTAACAAATAAACTATACGACGGTAAATCGTATTCGTAATCTTCGGTTTGTCCCCGATAAGCATCCACCACATAGGCAATTTGGGTAAAGCTGTAAAACGAAATTGCTAAAGGTAGTTCAATATCGGGAACGGGCCATTGAGTTTGAAACAGATGATTGAGAGAAGAAACGAAAAAGGCGGCGTATTTGTAATAGCCTAAAATTCCCAAGTTAAAGGCAACGCCACCGAATAAGAGGGCTTTGGCTTTTGGCGTGCCCGGTTTGGCTCCATCTAAAAATTGGCCGAAGTAATAATTTCCCACCACGGAAATCAATAGCAGGGGCACATAGGAAATTTTCCAGTAGCCATAAAAGAACAGGGAAGCTAAGAGCAGCCAAATGGTTGCCGCCCTTACCAGACGATATTTGCTCAAGCCGAAAAAGACGAGCAGGGTAATGGGCAAAAACCCAAAAATGAATTCGTAAGAGTTAAATAGCAAGGTGGCTCAGATTCTTTTTCTACTTCTACATTTTCTAGTATAATTTGAAATGACTCTTAAAAAACTAGCGAAGAGAGGTTTTTTTTTCCGGGATAATAAGTTATAATAGTGCCCGGTTCGCACGTGGGTGTGAAAAATGCCAGAAACTCGCAGAAAACAGAGATTCCGGCAAGCTTCTGGCGAAGGGAGGGGGAAAACTGGCGGAAAATGGCAGAATTTAGCAAATCCCTGGGGCGATCGCACCAGTCTCGGCGATCGCCCCACCCGGGCGCATCGAAAAGGAACCCTTACAGGGCGATAAACGCATCAGAATTGATGCGAGTCGGGGAGATATCCGCGAGTAAAGCCAGCAGTTCGTTGGTGTCGGCGATCGCGATTTCGGTATGGTTAGCGTGGGTGCCACTTCCGGAACGAATCATCAGATTGTCATAGCTCAAATCGCCCATTAATCCGAGCAAATCTTGACCGACTTCAAAATCAAGAATGGTATCGGTTCCCTCACCCGCACCTAACACAAACAAATCGTTGCCAGGGCCACCGGATAAAGTATCGTCGCTACCTGCGCCCCGCAGGATATCGTCACCAGACCCCCCGGAAATCTGGTTAACATTCGTATCCCCGGTGAGAACGTCGTCATAGTCGGAACCCACCAGATTTTCTACCTGACTGAGGGTATCTTCACCGCTAACCGAAGCGACAATTTCCTCATACCAAACCTGGGCGATTTTTTCATACCCGCTATCTACCAAATGATAGCCATCAGAATTAAAATCCGCCGTCTCTAAAGGAGCGTTATAAATATCGACAAAGCTCACCTTTTTTCCGGCATTGATTTTGGGGGAAATCACTTCATTAAATATGCGCCCGCTAAACTCGGCGGTTCTCGCTTCGCGATCGCTGTCGGCGGTATTGGGAAGAATGGAACCCACCAAAACGCGGGCATCGGGAGAGTGGGTGACGATGCGATCGACCAGCACATTTAATTCGGCGATCGCCACATTCACATCATCCCCTCGGTTAATATCGTTCGTCCCCGCCATCAATAAAATCAGATCTGCCGGATTGTCGCTCAAAGTATCTTCAATGGTGGTATAATCCGGAGCACCCGGCTTGTTATACCCTTTAAAATTGCTTGAATTATCCGTCAGTTCATCGATGGTAAATCCCCCCCGACCTTCGTGGTCTTTATCCATGCCATCGGGTCCACTGTGCGCCGATCCGACAAAATCCATATTAAACCCATCTCCAGTGACCAATCGATTCCACAAATGGGTGCGATAGCCGGCATAATTTTCCTGATTGGGTTTTCCGCGCGTGTTGGAATCTCCCAAAGGCAAAAGGGCGATCGGGGTGGCAGAAAAGGGGGTGAAATAGCGGGTAGCGACGCCAGTTTCTAAATTAGCGATGACGCGACTGGTGGCGATCGCCGCGTAACTTGCCGTATCGGTTCCCTCACCGCCATCGAGATAATTGTTTCCCGGACCCCCCGCCAAGGTATCGTGACCTTCGCCACCATTGAGGGTATCGTCCCCCCCAAAGCCGGCGATCGGATTATCCAGTGCATTTCCCGAAAGCGTCTCCGAATCGTCAGTCCCGTTAATCCCGCTTGACATATCGTTATCCACAATTGTCACCACAGCACTGGCGGCACTACCCAAGGTTGCCCCACCGATGGGATTGCTGAGGCTCAAAGTGAGAGTTTCATCCGCTTCGTCTTCCGTATCGTCGATGAGCGCAAGGGTGACAGTTTTCTCGGTTTCCCCATCGGCGAAACTCACCAAAATGTCGCTGTTATCGTAATCATCGGGACTGGTGGCGGTACCATCGGCGGCACTCACATTCACCGTCACGTCCCCATCGGCCCCATCGGTCCGGGTAAGCGTTATCCCTTGGGTGGCGGTTCCATTTTCATCGAGGGTGAAACGGCCCGCACTAAACTCGAGGGTACCCGGTTGTGCGATAGGTTCCGGTTCGGCCACCGGGACAAATTCAATATAGTCAATGCGCGCAAATTCCGTACTGTCAACGGCCCCGAAAATTTCGATCGCCTCCCCAGAATTCAGGGAAAGACCCGTTGCCACAGTTCGAGCGACGTGATTTTGGGAGCTAACTCCGCCATCTCCGTAGTTTTCGTCGAATACGAAGCTCGATTCCTGGCTGCCAATTCGCACGGTGATGGGGGATTGTCCGTCGTTTTCGTCGAAATAGCCGAGAATCACATCGTAGGTGCCGCTACTGCCGGTAAAGGTGGTGGTGGCGCTACCGCTGGTGCCGCCAGTTTTGTGCAAGGTAATTAACGCATTGCCCGAGGCGGGGGTGCGATCGCTCTCCACCCGGTAGGTGGTGAGGTTCATTTGTTCGGCTTCGATGCGAATCGAGGTCATTTGGCGTCTCCTCAAGTGGAATTGTATAGAAGAACTGCAAACCGAGCGAGGGCTGACGTTTGAGTAACACAAGCATGAATGGTCGAATCCGGGAGGTGAATCCGTAATTGTACTTAGGGTAGAATCGCGCGGTTGGGTAAGTTGCAGGCATTCCACAAAGGACTCATGCGGATTCAATCGGTTTGAGACGCACCTCAAATGGTTCGGCGGTCAGCATTGACCCGTTGTGCTTACGGAGGTAAGTAAAATTACGGGTAAGTCGTTCGGTAAGTTCCGTGTAAACACTATTGTGCAGCAAGTTTCCCGAATTTTTTATAAAGTTTTCGTAAAAGCACATATTTTTATCGAGTACAGATGTGAAGTTTCAATGAAGCGAAGTGACTCACAGTAAATGCACGGAGAAGGGCGGCAATTTTCATCCCGGTGGGGTAGAATCGGGGGAAGTGGCCGATCGCCGCCCGGTGGACGAGGAGAACGGGGGTGCTAACGACTCAGGGTAAAATAAAACGCGGCACCTCGATTCACCTCACCCATTGCCCAGACTTGTCCTCCGTGGCGATTGATGATGCGCCTCACTGTTGCCAAACCGATGCCGGTGCCTTCAAACTCACTGCTGGAGTGCAGGCGCTGAAAGGGGGCAAACAGTTTTGCGGCATAGGTCATATCGAATCCTGCGCCGTTATCGCGCACGAAATACACCGGTTGGTGGGGTGGGACTTCTGTATTGCGAGTTGACAATTTGTCATAGCCCTGGGCGATGAGGGCGCAGCGATCCGTTACTCCGAGTTCGATGCGCGCTTGCGGGACTTTGCGGGTAAATTTCCACGCATTACCCAGCAGATTTTCCAAGAGTACCCGAATCAGACGCCGATCGCCTTGTGCGATCGCCGTGGGTGCGATCGCGAATTCCACCGATCGCCGGGGTTCCATTTGCTGCAAATCCTTGGCGATCGCCTGAGCCATTTGACTCAGATTCACCGATTCGCGCTGCATCTGGGTGCGATTTAACCGCGACAAGCGCAGCAAATCGGCAATCAGTTGGCCCATGCGTTGGGTGGCGACGCGCATCCGTTTGAGGTAATGTTGACCTAACTCATCGAGTCCATCGCTATAGTCTTCCAATAACGCCTGGGCGAAACCATCAATCGTCCGCAATGGTGCCCTCAAATCGTGGGAAACCGAATAGCTAAACGCTTCGAGTTCTTTATTAGTTGCTTTTAATTGCACCGTATATCGGGCTAAAGTTTCATTCAGATTCCTGACTTCCGCTTCGGCTTTTTTCCGCTCGGTGATATCCTTAAACGTGACCACCGCGCCAATCGTTTCTCCTGAGTCTTGCAGGGGGGCGATCGCATATTCCACCGGAAAAGATATCCCATCCGAGCGCCAAAACACCGCATCGCTCACGTGATAAATTCCCCCCGATTCTAAAACGCGATCGAACGGGTTTTCTGCATCGGGCGAGCAGGTTTCCCCCGGCGGGGACGACCAGAACTTTTCCATCGGGATGCCAATTAATTCTCCCACGTCATATCCGAGCATCTGCGCCCCAGCGGGATTGACAAAAGTGGTTCGCCCGTCGCGATTTAAGCCAAAAATGCCTTCCCCGGCGGAATTTAAAATTAACTTATTTAATTGCGTCGTCAGTTCGTGAATTTGGGACTGGGCCACCAGTAATTGATGAGAATCTAAAAGTTTGTAGACATGCGGCGCAACCCGAACTACAATCGGTTCGTCCAAAAACTCCGGCGATCGCTGTAAAGAGCGTCTCGCCGCCATCAAAATTAACGTCTCTCCCGGGAAAATCAAAATCTCGGTTTCCGTCAAGGCATATAACGCCTTAATCGGACGCCGGATAAACAATTCTAACCCATAAGGACGGCTTAAATGCTCGAAAAATTGCCGTCTCGACATCATTCCCACAAAGCGATCGCCCTCTACAATCGTCACCCCCGGAAGGAGAGGATTGTCGGAAAACGCCTGTGCGATTTCACCCCCCGGCGTCGAGGACTCCACTTGAAAATCATAAAGCGTCAGCTCTAACAAGGTTGAGCTTAACCGTAAGTTCCGCAGAACGTCCTTTGACAAGGATCCACCCGATAACACGGCATCAGATTTTTTTAGTACAAACACATCCAACGACCCTAAACTGGTACTTTCGTAAAATCAACAGATTTTTCTCTATTATCTATTTTCCCTGAAAAACATGCAACCCAGATTGGGATTTATCATTCTTTAATGTAGGTTAAATTTTCGTTAAGCTATGGTAAAGCGTAACCCACTTGACAGAGTTGAGAAAATTGCGGTTAAAAATGGCTAAATCGACATTTTACAGTCACTTTACCCGGTTGCGTTTCCCTTCCTCCTTCGATGTCGCAAGCAAGATGCACCCACTTTTGGATAATATTGCAGGTAAAATAACTCAATTTGATATGACACAGACACCCTCGCCATCACTGGGAGTTCCCCGGTTACATTGATTCAGGTTCGTATCCTTCAGAAATACTGTCCGTTCATCGAATCAACCTGCACCTATGATTCCCATCGACGATAACATCCCCACTCGCACGCGACCCCTCGTCACTTCCGCCCTGATTGGGTTAAATGTGGCTTTATTTATCCTGGAAATTAAACTCGACCTAGCAGGGGAATTGACTGATTTTCTGCAAACCTGGAGCGTAGTTCCCGATCGCATCCTCGCCGTGGTCACCGATGCGATCGCCCATCAAAATCCCGCCGCTTGGGTAACTTTGATTTTCATGTCCGCAACATCTTTTGTCCTCGGCATGTTTCTGCATGGGAGCATTAGTCAAATTTTAGGAAATTTGCTATTTTTGTGGGTATTTGGCAAGCGGGTCGAGCAGATTTTAGGCCACGGACGATTTTTAATCTTTTACTTGCTCTGTGGCATCCTCAGCGCCATCGCTCAAGTGGCGATCGCTCCGGATTTAACCGTACCTTTAGTCGGAGCTAATGGCGCGATCGCCGCTATCCTCGGCGCATACTTTCTGAACTTTCCCAAAGCCAAAATCGACACCATTCTACCCTTAATTATCCTGTTTATTCCCATCGAACTTCCCATCAGTTTCTACTTGCTCTGGTGGTTCGTCCAGCAACTCTTTTATGGCATCGGCAAGCTGGCGGTTATCGGCGGCGTAAATCCGTTCAGCATCGGCTACTGGGCGCATGGAGTGGGATTGATTATCGGTGCCGGATTAGTTCCGTTCTTCGTCAAATATAAACCCAACCGGGCTATTTATTAAGTTTAAATTCTCCCAGCCTTCCTGTAAGCGAGTAAAAAAAAGAGAAGATGGGAAAAATATTCCCTCTCTTCTCTCTCAAACCCATTGATTTAAACTTGCAAAACCTATTTAATTCATCAAAAATTGAAAATCAAAAATTGCTCAAGTCTTAATTCTTAATTCTCAATTTTTCCTGGGTGAATCTAACTCGAAGTCTGGACAGCGATCGCCACCCGGACCATCCGGATGGACCGCACAAAGCAAATGCGGATCCCCGGAGTAAAACCGACAGCGATCGCACCCGGCGAACTTTCCGCGCTTCTTTTGCCTTCTCAAGCGCCAAAACACCCCGCGATACTTGCCCGATATTTCCGACTGCGGCGTTTCCACAGCAGGCGCTAGATTGTAGCTGACACCGCGATACATGAGTTTCATTACTGTAACCTGTAACAGACTTCGATGGTTGTTGACACCAAAAGGCAAACCAGGGTTTTACACCCTTGTCCCCTGGGGTAGAAGTTCCCAGAGACATCCGGGTGTAAAAAACACCTGTAATGCCCGAAATTAGTTCTTCAACACCTCAATCGTTACATCAGCAAAGGGGGCACAGGACCAATCCTCGGGAGGATTTCGAGGCAACGATCCTGCGAGAAAAGGGAAAAAACTCAGACAACTGGGGAGAAGCGATCGCGCCCCATTAATACAGCACCATCATCAAACGCTTGCGATACTCCTTCGTCACCGGATGGTTATTTCCCAGCAACTCAAAAATCGACAGCATTGCCTTTCGCGCCCCATCAGACTTGAACTGTCTGTCAGTTTCCACAATCTCCAAAAAAAGCTGCAATGCCGACTCATGTTCTCCGTCTAACGTCAGACAACATGCCCGAGAAAACTTGCTCTCTAGCTCTCCATTTCCCGACGGATTGACGCACTCTGCCTTAAACTGAATTAACGCCTTTACCGCTTGCGCCTCAGCAAAAAATTCCCGTTCGTCCATTTGAATTGGCGAGAGCAATTCCTCAGCTTTTTCCAGCTTATCCTCACTAATATAAAACTTTGCCGCTTCAATTAAAACCCGGCGATGTTCGGGATATTGGGTCAGCAACGACGCGAACAGTTCCGCCACTTTGCTGCGATTTCCCGCCAACAATTCTTGCCGAATTGCATCGAGCTTTTCATCCAATTGCGATTTGATATTGCATTTCACCAACAATTCGCGCAATTGAGGTTCCGGTAAAACTCCCACAAAGCCATCGATAATTTCGCCATTGCGGATAATTTTTACATCCGGCACTCCTTCCACGCGAAATGCTTGGGCGATGGATTGATTCTCATCGATATTCAGTTTTGCCACAATGCAATCGTACTCTTGCGCCACCTTTTCCAATATCGGCTTTAACATTTGGCAAGGCCCGCACCACACTGCATAAAAGTCCACGATAACGGGAATTTCGTAAGACTTTTCTAGGACTTCTTCTTCAAAATTGTGGTCGTAGACATCGATAGAATATCCCATTGGTTTCTCTGTGCTTTACAAGACTGCTCGCTTTTTATTGTAATCCGCCAATGGCATTCCGGAACTTTTCCTCAATTCAATGTGACGGGAAAAATCCGCACCTTGGGGAGGGTTGCCCCGGCGGTAGTGGATGGGAGGAGGAGTAGGGTGGGAAAATATTTGGCCACCCTACAGGTGGTGTTTAATGGGACGATGGAGCGTCAGTCATAATTGAATTTATTTTTAAAATTTGGGAGTGGGTGGGAGAGAATTGAGAGAGACAAAAACCGCAGAATTTAGCTTAAAACAGCGGCAAATCCAAGAGGAATCCCGTTAACACCTCTTCTCCGGATAACCGGGAAGGAAGTTTCTGGATTTCGGGTTGGGTATTGGGGCGATAAATCTCTGCCTGTTGCTGTTGCGGATCGATTAACCATCCTAACTGTAGTCCGCTATTGAGATACTCTTGCATTTTTGCCTGGAGGGGTGGGAGGGGGTCGGTTTTCGATCGCAACTCGATAACAAAGTCGGGAGAAATGGGGGGAAACGCTTCTTGTTGTTCTGGGGTTAATGCGGACCAACGCTCTAGTGTTACCCAGGCGACATCGGGAGAGCGATCGCCGCCATTGGGCAAGCGAAAAATTGTTGATGAGCTAAATACTTTTCCTTGTTGGGTTTGCCGATTCCAAATCGCGACTTCGGCAATTAAATCAGCTTCTTGATTTCCGCTTACTCCGCCCACCGGTGGGATAATGACTAATTCCCCTTTAGCGGTTCGTTCCAATTGCACATCGCGATTCACCTGACAAAGCCGCTCGAATTGTGCGTCAGTGAGTCCGACATTTTCTAAATTTAGCACCACCGGATTCATTAACTCAACTCTCCTGCAATCGTCTGGAAATTTGGGGAGGGGGAGGCAAGGTAGAGACGCTTTGAAATCGCGTCTCTACAGGTAGGAATTTGCCGTGGAACCTGGGAACGAGTGGCGGAGAAAATGTTGTATAGCGGCAGAGTTTTCCCTACCGCTATGATGGCGATTAGCGCAACCCCAACCAAGTCCATAAATCCTGGCGAGTGATGAATTCCAGGATGAGGAGAGCGACAAAACCAATCATGGCAAATCGCCCATTAATGCGTTCGGCATATTCGGTCCAACCGAAAGCGGGTTGTGGGGGTTGGGGTTCGTCGGTGGTGGGTTGTGGGGTGGGGGTTTCGGGTTGTTCGGAGGTCATGGTTTTTTACTGTTGGACGTCGGTATTGGATTGGGAGTTTAGTGCTTGAACGGATTCGATGAGCGATCGCACCTCATCGGTGCCTTCAGAGGGGTCAAATGTCAGGGGGAATTTGCCGCGAGTCATCACGCGCAATCCCACCGGACCGAGACTGAGCAATCCTTTAATATCTTTAAAGTAGTTGCCCACTACCATGACGGCAAATTTGCGTTCGTCAACCCAACCGCCTTTTTTGACTAAATCGAGCAAGACTTTGCGGTGACGAACCGGACGAGAATCGCTAGCATCTTTGCGATCGAGAATTTCATCTTTAATTTTGCCGATTTTGTCCATTGGTTCGACGCCCATCGGACAGACAGAATTGCAGTAAAAGCAACGGGTACAACCCCAGACGCCGAAGGTATCTTGGTTGTATTTTTCCACCCGTTCTTCCGTGCGATCGTCCCGGGTATCTTCCACCATGCGATAGGCTTTTGCCAGGGCGTGGGGACCGACAAAATTGGGATTGACTTCCCGGGCGTTACATTCAGAATAGCAGGCACCGCAGAGGATGCAATTGCCACTATCGGCGAGACGCGATCGCGCTTCTGGGGACTGGAGAAATTCGCGTTCTGGAATCTGGCGCGCGTCGGTACTCACATAGGGGTCGATCGCCTCGAGATTTTTCCAGAACCCGGACATATCCACCACCAAATCTTTGATGACGGGCATATTGCCCATCGGCGCAATGGTAATTTCGGGAATGGCATCCTCGGTAGTGGGGTGAGGCGGTCCGCCCGGTAATGCCTCGGAGATTTCGGACTGGGGGCGCAAGGAGTCATTGCCAGGGTCGGAGGTTTCGAGCTGAGTTTGTTGGCGAATGCGCTCCATTCTGGCGAGTTCGTCGCCAATGTTTTCTTTACAAGCGAGGGCCGATCGCCCGTTAATTCGCATACCGCAACTGCCACAAATGGTGTTGCGACAATTTTTGCGGAAGGCCAGGGTGCCGTCTTGCTCCCATTTTATGCGATTGAGACAATCGAGAATGGTATTTCCCGGTTCGACATCCAGGGTGTAGGTCTGAATGTTGGGGGCGGCATTTTGAATTTGTCGAACGACTTTAAATAAAACTTGCATGGGTGACACAGAATCGCGTCTGGGAACTGCTGTGTTTTATTGTACGCCGATTCCGGGGGTCTCGGGTCTTTCGCGCCAATTGTGGCAATGTTGCACTGTAGATTTCGCCCTGCGCCCGCCACGGTTTTGGGGGAGGATGTGAATCGAACAGCAGGGGCGATCGCCACTGCCGTCGGATAAGAATGGCAATATAAAAGAGTAGGTGCGAATCGTTCCCGCCAAAGTCAAGGTTGAAATACCGAAAACGTAAGCGGGGCAAGGAATCTAAGGCTTAAAGC
>NZ_JAYFEQ010000484.1:0-3245 GCF_055795085.1 Phormidium sp. CCY1219
GGGGAGAACTCCTCCCTACGCATAAATGACGAGGGTTTCCGTTCTCCCCCTTACCAACCCTAATTTCTGATGAAAAACTCAGATCCGCAACCCATCCAACTCGAATTATTCCCCGACGCCCAAGGGCCGCAGACCAAAACCACCTCGAAACGCTTGCCCAACAAGGGAAAGCAATCCATCCACAAACCTCTCGTCCGGTGCCAAATCACCATCGAGCGCATCGGCGTCATCAAGCATAGCCGCACCCCCTACATCGTTTACACCACCCAGTACGGGAGATGCTGCACCTTCGTTTCGCGCAAGTATTTCACCGACTCCTTGTTCCACCTGATGGGCATCAAATACGATCGGGTCGGCACCATTAAAAGCGTTGGCCTCTCGCAGTTTTCCATCACCGTGCGCCAAGGGAAAAACTTCCACCGCGTCAGCAATTTGGAAGTGCGCGAATATCTGGCACGGCAAAACCAAGTCGCCCTCGATCGCTTGCAGGTTAAGTTAGTCGGGTCTAAAATAATTGTCTGGAATCCCAACAGTGGAACCACCAGCGAAGTCACTCACCAGGGATGCACTTGCAGCGATACTGCCCACCACGATTCCTTCTGCAAGCATCGCCTCGCCGCCCATTTTTACTTAACACAGCGCCGATTGGGATCCCTACATACCTATTTCGCTCCCGATTATCTCACCCTTGAGGAAGGGTTGTGGGCAAACGACGCCTCCGAGTAGTGCCCCTAACGAATTAATAAAAACCGGACCGATCGCCGGTGGTTTAGCCCCTCCGCGCGCCGGGAAAATTTTTCCCGATTTTTCTCCCGCCAGAGTCAATCCCCACCCCTTGAAGATTCATTTGCCCAAAACCAACACTCAGGCAAGGGTTGACTACTCCCCGCGCTAAAGCGACGGGGATTCCCCGGAGGGAGTTTCAGCACTTCTGATAGGATCGACATGCGGTAGATCCCATAATCTCAGACGCTTAGGCGAAGTCAAAACGCCTCTTGCCGGGGTGCTTTGCATCCCGGTTACGTTTGCTTTTCTGCCGATATTCCAAGAGCCATTTGCGTCAGCATTGACCTCAGCTCCATCGGCTGCACGGTACAGACCCCGCTTCACACGCCTGCCAGACGGCTTCCATCCCTCGGGTTTTTCACCGAAAACGGGAATCTCATCGAGATCTAGCGCAGAAGCTTTTGACGTATAGCTTTCCTCCTGTTCGATGAAGATAATGCCGTAGTGCTGTGCAAGTTGTTGAATGCGCTTTTTGAGCCTTGCAGTAGGTACACAGACAAACTTTTGATTGGTTTTGCGGCCCATGTCAGACCGCTGCTTTTGGCCCTTATTCCAGCCAAAGACAATGGTTCCGATGCTGTGCTCCAGGCAATGGTCAATCACGATTCGAGCTGCTTTGTTGACAGCATCCCGCATCTGTCGATTTCGCTTGCCCGTAATGCGGTCTAACAGGTTGCACCAGAACGACTGGGGTTTGCCCTCTTTGATGGTCGCAACTCGTTTGTTGTACCACTGGTTCAGTGACTTCAGATGCTTGCCATCAACGATAAAGCTGGTGCTTTCTGTGGTAGTGCAGGTCAACCAATTATCTAAGCCTGGGTCAATAGATAAGGCTTTTTCAGGGTCAAGAATAACAGGTTCAATGGGCCTCCCCTCACAGATCCAGACTGCATCAAAATAGCCAGCCCTGGGAACGATTTGCAGTTCTCTAATTTTGCCCCAATCCAGATCGATCGGGAATGGCAGAAAGATTTCTGGCAGGTTAAACCAAACTCTGCAAGCTGTCCCCATTGGGACTGTGACCATCCCATCTACCAGCTTTAACCAGCGCTTTGGATAGCCGATCTGAAAAAGCCCTCCAGAAGTCCGATAATTGGGTGGTTTCGGCCTTTCGGGTAATTCACCCTTACGCCATAGTTTTAGCAGTTCCTTAAAGCTTTTGAAGGCTTCCCCCACAGTGATGCAGGTTTGTTGTGCAGCACTGGTATAAAGCGCTTTCATGTGAGGATTGCGCTTCATCTCAGTGGACAGCCACCGTCCATTAGAAAACTTGCCCGTCTTAAAGTAAAGCTGTCGAGCCAAGTAGAGAGTGCAGTTATAGAGCTTATTGGACTGTGTGCACAGATACTCTAGTGCCCCTGACAATACCTTGTCTTCAGGTAGTCGATTAACTTGTGCTGCAAAGATTTTAGCCATGCGAACATGATAGGGTATTGCAAGTACATTGCACATACATTATGAAAAAGAATTTCACGATTAGGTTGGCGCAGTCTCGGCTAATAAATGCGAAAGCTCTCTAAGGAACGGGAGAAGTCTATGACGGCAACGATCGAGGACTGGATTGATAGGTTGCCTGCACCAAAGGATGACGGCGGCTAAAGCCGCGCCCGTCGCTTTTCCGCCCCGCTCTAAAGAGACGGGGCTACCAAGCTCCCGAGTTTTTTACCTGTTAGGCGGCCTGCTTTTCGTTGAACCGCTCAATCGATCCGTATGGTTGCAATATCCTACAGGAACCTAAAGATGACAATGTTGCAAAGAAACATCACTCGATTTTTGGACAGTGGCAACCCTACTCAGGGGCGATCGAAAGGAATTTTCCTATTTGTCGGTCTGATTGGCAGCGTCATGCTGTGGGCAATACCAGTGCTGGCTCAAATCACCGATGCCAAAGTCGCCTCCTTGGTGGAGGCACTGCGATTGGCGGCACCGGAAACGGGCATAGAGAATGACGGTCTTTATAGTGACTGGCAAATCAAACCGGGGAATATCCCCCGTTGGTCTCGCCTGTGCATTGACGAGGAACTGACCCCGGCGCAGTTTGAAGCCAACGAAGCTAAAGCCAGAGAAATTCTCGCCTGCGTGATGGAAGATGTGCTCACACAGCAGTATGAAGCCACCGGTGATGAATCGTTAGCCGTGCGCCGTGCGGCAGCTTGGTGGATGACGGGAGACCCGGAGCAGTACAACAGCGAAAGAATCGGCGACTATACCCAGGAGGTGCTGCAGTTTTATCAGCAGCAGTAGGAGAAGGGCGATCGCCCTGGGAATTGAGCCATCTTAAATGCTTCTCAAGCGATCGCCTTGCGTCTGTACTGAGAATTGACAACTCGCAATTCAGGGGTGGCTCAATTCTCAATGGCTTTACCGGGGATAAATACCGGAGTGTCAGGAACCCCATCCCTAAAGGGAGGGGCTTGGTAAGACTTTATTTTCCCAAGCTCACCTGACCAGAAGACCAG
>NZ_JAYFEQ010000485.1:0-219 GCF_055795085.1 Phormidium sp. CCY1219
GGAAAACTAAAGGTTAAGAGAATTTCACAATTCTTTACAAAATCTTTACAAATCCGAAGGAAAACTGGGGAGAACCTTGACAACTGAATGTCGATGGTGGTGAAAGCCCACCCCATGAAGTGTGTCATGTGAAAGCACCTCTCCCACGGTAGCGACTGGTCATCAATCCGTGAAGCGGGGAGGAAAGGTGGTTAAGCCTGGGTCTAAACAGGTACCCCA
>NZ_JAYFEQ010000486.1:0-6378 GCF_055795085.1 Phormidium sp. CCY1219
CTGGTCTTCTGGTCAGGTGAGCTTGGGAAAATAAAGTCTTACCAAGCCCCTCCCTTTAGGGATGGGGTTCCTGACCTCTATCTCCTTTTCGTTACGCAGAGGTAGCCAAAACCCGGCACCGAGTGGTGTGGCTCACCGACGGCATCTCCAGAGAAATGCCCAATGAGGCCCACCACAGAGCAACCTCTGGGTAAAATTATGCCAGATCGGGCATCGAGAGGGAAAATAGTAGGTTAGTAAAACCAGTTTATGGGGGCACAGATTATGGCAGTATCGGTACAATTTATTAACGGAGTGGATGAAGAAATCAGTGGGATTAGCCTCCGCAAAGGTCGCCAGTCGGGGACGAAAACTGTGGTGCTGTTTTTCGAGCGGGTTTTGGCGATGGAAAAGGGGCGCAGTTTTGTGAATCAAGTGGATCGGTTGTGGTTGCGCGACGAGGAAGGGGAAATCGAAGTCACGCCGAATGGAATTAAGTTCAAATTTGTGGATGATGATAATTTGGCGCAAGCGGAATGCGCGTTTGACGTGATGTCAGAGGAGGCGTGGGAAAGGGTGATGAGATTTTTGCATCGCTACGCCGAGGCGCATGGGTTTGAGTTTCAGACCCCTGGAGGTTAGAGGGCGATCGCCAGGGGATGTTCGACCTCGAAGCGATCGGCATTTTTCCCAGTGATTTGTGATTGTCAACTGGGCTTTGGCACGATGGGGGGCGAGGGGGGGAGAGAAAATTGGAAATGGCAATCGGCGATCGCTGAGGCAATTTTGTATCAAAAACTACAAAAAAACTTCGCGTGGCGGTGATACTAAGGTACGATGCGGGTTATCAGAATTAAGCAGTAAAACAGCCTGAGGAGTCAAAAGCTTGAAAAAAGTAGAAGCAATTATTCGGCCCTTTAAACTCGACGAAGTTAAAATCGCCCTCGTGAATGCGGGGGTTGTAGGGATGACCGTTTCGGAAGTCCGAGGCTTTGGGCGGCAAAAAGGCCAAACCGAGCGTTATCGCGGTTCCGAGTACACCGTGGAATTTCTGCAAAAGCTGAAAGTCGAAATCGTCATCGATGACGATATGGTGGATATGGTGGTGGATAAAATTGTCTCCGCCTCGCGCACCGGGGAAATCGGTGATGGGAAAATCTTTATCGCCCCGGTGGAGGAAATCGTCCGCATTCGAACCGGAGAGCGGAACCGGGAAGCCATCTAGGGGATGGGGGAGAAGGGAAAGTTTCAAGTCTTAACCCTGGGGTGTCCGGAGCGAAACGTTTCCTCCGGCTTTATGCCATCCCACAGCCACAGCGGTTTATTTCCACCTTTGGCTTTATCCTTCCCCCTTCAACCCACTCTGCGTTGCCGCTGAGTGGGGTTTTTTATCGCCTCAAGGTCGAAAGTTGAGGCACTAGGATTTCAAAGGCTTTGCCGCGATGGCTGAGACGTTGTTTGGTGTAGGGGGTCATTTCGGCAAAGGTCTGACGTTGTTGCGGGTGATAGAAAACCGGGTCGTAGCCGAAGCCATTGTGACCGCGCGGTTGGTGGAGGATTCTGCCTTGACAGACGCCTTGCGCTTGCAGGGCAATGGAACCATCCGGGTGGGCGATCGCGATCGCGCAGACAAACTGGGCCTCGCGATTCAGTTCGTTTCCCAGTTCGAAGAGCAGGCGTTCGATCCGCTCTCGATCGGTTTTGCCATAGCGGGCGGAATAGATGCCCGGTGCCCCGTCGAGGGCGTCCACTTCCAAACCCGAATCATCGGCGATCGCCCATTTCCCCGTGGCTAACGCTACCGTTGAAGCCTTGAGACAGGCATTTTCCATAAATGTCTCCCCCGTCTCCTCTACCTCTAATTTCTCGGGTTTGAGTTCCAGTTCCCAGCCGAGATCTGCCATATACTGCTGCATTTCCTCCAGCTTGCCCGAGTTGCTCGTGGCAACCACCATTGGCGTTAAATTGTCCGCAGAGCCTTCCATATTCATCCTTAAGCCGTCGATAGATTTACGATAGACAACCAGTGTCAACCCTCAAACCGGGAATTAAACGTGACTGGCCCATTCTTTCGCCCAGGCTAAAGTTTCGCGAACCTCCTTCATGGTGGGAGCTTCACAGTATAGACGCAACACCGGTTCGGTTCCGCTAAAGCGAATCAGGAGCCAGCGCCCATCGGCCAAACGGAACTTGTAGCCATCGATGCTCAGACAGTCCATCACCGAGTGTCCGGCAATTTCTTTGAGGGGTTGGCTCGAGAGTTGCTCGCGCAGACGATCGCGCACCGCTAGACTGGTGAGGGGCAAATCCAGGCGATCGTAACGGTAGTGAAACTCGGTGCGATCTTGCAATTGAGTGTAGAGGTTGCCCAAATCCGAACCCGACTTGACGATGGCTTCGAGCAAGTAGAGGGCAGAGAGCAGGGCATCCCGTTCTGGGATGTGGGTGCCATAACCGATGCCTCCGGATTCTTCGCCCCCGATCGCTACTCGGTTTTCTAACATGCGATCGGCAATGTATTTGAAGCCGATGGGGGTTTCCATAATTGGGAGGTCATACAATTTGGCGATTTTGGGGATTAAGTCCGAACCACTGACGGTTTTAATCACTGCCCCCGAGAAGCCCCGACGTTGGGCGAGGTGTTCGATTAAGATGGGGATCAAGCTTTGGGAGCTGAGGAAATTGCCATCCCCATCCACGGCGGCGATTCGATCGGCATCGCCATCAAAGACGAAGCCCACCGAGAGGCTGTTGTGGCTGCGGCGGTGCGTTCGCATCAAACGAAAAAGTTGAGAGAGGTAGCGCGGTAAAGGTTCCGGTGCGCCGCCGTCAAACAGGGGGTCGCGATCGCCATTAATTTCGCGGATCGGCACTTGGAGAATTTGCGCCAAACCACTCGCCGCCGCCCCATGCATGACATCGGCAAATACTGTCAGTTCTCCGGCGGTGATGGCACGGGCAATGGCGTCGATATCCACCTTTTCGCGCAGCATTTTGCAGTAATCCGGCCACAGATCGAAGCGTTCCAGGGTGCCTGGGGTAGGGGCAGGTGCGGTTTCCGGGGGGGTTTCGAGCAGCGCTTCAATTTGTTTGGTGACTTCCGGAGGCACGGATCCGCCAAATGCCCCCTTGACTTTGAGTCCCAAATAGGGGGCTGGGTTATGACTGGCGGTCATTACGATTGCGCCGAGGGCTTGTTGTTGGTTCGCCACCCAACTAAATGCCGGGGTGGGGGCATAGGTTTGCGACAGACGCACGTCAAAGCCGGCGTTTTGGATGGATTGTGCCGCAACCTGAGCGAACTGTTCTGCCATAAAGCGGCGATCGTAGCCAACGATAATGGTACGATGAGCCGTGGTCGAACCATAGACTCGTTCCAGAACTCGGGCTGCCACGGGTGCCACTTTGGCCACGCGATCGAATGTAAAATCTGCGGCGATCTCCCCCCGCCAGCCATCGGTGCCAAACTTAATCGGCGGATCTAGGACTGGGAGAACAGAAGTTGGAGAACTCATAAGGATATGCCTCAAAAAACTACGCGGGTTAAAGAGTAGGCTCGGGTGGTTGGAATGGTAGATGAGCCTTTTCAAAGGAGAAACCGATTGATTTAGGTTTCCCCCTTGCGCCGTGAATCATCCCGCCGGAAGTATTTAAACATTTTATCAAAAAATCTGAGTCAAACTCAATCCGTTATCGGCAGAATTTATGATTTTTTAAACTTTGAGGAAGTCGGCGTTTTGTGGGGGAAGATAGCGGGGGAGCGCGCGACTAGAAACTCCCCAGGAAATATGCAGCAAGGCTAGGGTTTAGACAAGACTCTGGCAAGAGCGCATCCGAGTGGGTGTCAATATTGATAGAATGAGTGGGAACTTTAGAATCAGTCTGATTCCGTAGCAGAATTGAGTCGATTTTTTGATTGTGGTTGATTTGGGAGTATTCTATCGAAGATGGCAAACATAATTGGAACGCCGACACCGGACACTTTAACGGGAACCATTGAATCCGACACGATACTCGGTCTGAATGGTGAAGACATCATCGACGGGGGTCCGGGCAATAACTCTATCAATGGCAACCAAGCCGCTGATATTATTCGCGCCGCTGAAGGTGACGATAACTTGCGCGGCGGACAAGGGAACGACATCCTATTTGGCGGGGGTGGAAACGACACTTTATTTGGGGATTTAGATAACGATACCCTCTATGGAGAAGACGGCAACGACCTGGTATTAGGCAACCCGGGAAGAGATATGTTGTTTGGCGGGCAAGATAACGACACCTTGCAAGGCGGAGCAGATGACGACACGATTTATGCCGGAGAGGGAGACGATACCCTATTTGGGGAAGACGGCGACGATATTTTATTCGGCAATAGAGGCGACGATTTGCTCTTCGCCGCAGAAGGGGATGATACCCTGTATGGGGGACGGGATGAAGATAGTTTGTTTGGGTTAGATGACAACGACCGATTATTTGGGGATTTAGACAGTGACTTTCTCAATGGGAATCAAGGGAATGATAGTTTAGATGGGGGAGAAGCAGAAGACACCTTGCGCGGCGGTCGCAATGACGATATTTTAGTGGGTGGCGCGGGGAGTGATTGGTTATATGGGGATTTAGGTGCAGATACTTTGACCGGGGATACCGGCACCGATTATTTTGTGTTGCAGAAAAATTTCGGTGTAGATTTGATTACGGATTTTAACGGGCAAGAAGATTTCTTTGCGATCGACCAAGAAGAGTTGCAATTTGCCGAACTCTCCTTCGTGAATGTGACCAATGTCGGTCCGGATAATAGTTTGAATCAAAGCACGGTCATTTTGATTACCGAGAGCGAACGAGTGGTGGCGATATTGCCCGATGTGGTGGCATCGAGTATCCGGTCGGCGGATTTTGTGACCCTCACCGGAGAACCGGTTTCAGCAGCACCGCCCTCCGATGATGGAGGGGATGGCGATGACACCGAGGATTCTCCGATTGGGTTTGACGATTTGCTTGGCGACGAAGGTTCAAACGAAACGGACGAAGGAAATGGAACCGATGAAAATAACGATACGAATGGAACCGAAGATCCATTTGGATTTTTCTCAGCCAGCACCAGTTTTCTGCCTACCGAAAGTTCGGAATTAAGTTTATTTTAAACGGCAATTAACCGCTTAAAAAAAGCGCCAAAGAAAGGAAGGCGGTTGCCATTAGGGTGCGCGACGAATTAACCCTCGGATTCAGATTCGAGGGTATAATTGTCTGAAGAAAGGGCGGGGGGACTGGGGGAATCTTCACCGAGTTCCGGGATTAAATGCCGAACAATGGAGCGCACTTTCATGCGTTCGATGTAAGGCCAACCGCCAGAGGCTTCGATATCGCGCAACAGGGCATAAAGGGCTTGGCGATTGTCCGGCAAAGCTTCCAAAAATAAACTATCCCGAATATCGCGATGGAGTTGCTCGATGGTTCGCAGCAGATGTAAAAGCGCCAGACAATTATCGCGTTCCTTGTGAGCCAAGGTGCGAATTTCCTCGATAATTGCGGTCAAATCGCGGGGCTTTTCTTGGGGGTCAAACTCTCGATTGCGGTTCATATTTTTTCGGTTGATTGACAACGATGGGAGTGTGAATGGAGATCCAGGTGGGTGATAGAGTGTGTACCTGGGGACCCCCAGGCGCTTTTCCACAGTGGCACAGGGCGAGGGATGGAGTTAGCCCCCGCTCGAGCCAGATGCGGTGGGTTCGACCCGCCAGGGGGTCGGGGGGGGTGAAGCGGGTGGAATCGCAGAAGGGGCGTTCCCCCTTCTGCGAAAAAGGGCTTCACAAAAGACCTACTTCGTGGCATTTTATCAATCAAGGTTACTCCCGCGAAGCAATCCGATTGCTGATTGTAAAGGGAAAAGCGTTGAGTTACGATCCCGGTTTTTCGGTACAATGCTCTATGGCATCTTGCACCGCAGTAGAAAGCTGGGTCTGTGAAGCTTGAATGTGCATCTTCGATAAGGAGATGGAGGGTCAAGCGCCGGCCAGTGATTTCTCGATCGCCTATGGCAAGAGTAAATTCCCGTCAAGAAAGCGGCGGAAGCTGTTTTGAGGGAGCGATCGCGCCACGCGCGATCGCAGCCTATTTGAAGAGTGTAAAACCGACGCCAACCGATCCGGATTCCGATTGAGTTTGGCATTCTTTCGAGGCGATCGCCTGCCAAGATTGGCTGAGTAATTTTACTCAGCCCTGGGACAGTAAAATCCCTGACCCAGGAGTTTTAAACACCCGAAAGGCCATCGTAAATTTCACGATCGCTCGTGAAATTGTCCAGTGAATAAATTTGAGGTTGACCGTCAGCACCCCGCTCTAAAGAGACGGGGCTTCTAGTCCCTGACTTTAGGTAGCTGACCAGCCTAAGCCCTACGAGGG
>NZ_JAYFEQ010000487.1:0-213 GCF_055795085.1 Phormidium sp. CCY1219
GTGTTATGCGGTCAGAAAATGCGAATGGTTATAAATCAATAATATTTCCGCATAACGCACCATTCCAAATCGCGCGACCCCATCATAGGTAGGGTGTGTTATGCGGCCAGAAAATGTCAATGGTGACAAATCAATCATATTTCCGCATAACGCACCATCCCAAATCGCGCGATCGGCCAATTTGAATCATCGCATCATGCAAATGATATCAAT
>NZ_JAYFEQ010000488.1:0-10050 GCF_055795085.1 Phormidium sp. CCY1219
AGTGGCAGCAGGTAGAATGAAGTTAATGGGGCAGGCAGGACTTATGTGCAATGCATGAATTGCTTTATGCCCGAGGAGGGGAGTTCGCTGGATGATGCGATCGCCTGTGACGGTGGGCAATGCCCACCCTACTACTAAATTTTCATCGGCGACAATTCGGACAATTGCCCCATTCGGGGCGGGGGAATAGATTGACTGCCAATTGAGAGCAACAATAGAGCGGAAAGCCGAAGAGTTTGGGGGGCGTTTTTGCCTGTGCCATTATTTCACGGGTTTAACCAAGTCGCGCACTAATTGAGCGAGGCGATCGCCACTATCGGGGACAGCCAAATTTCCGGTTGCCTCTGCCATTTTTGGCAAGATTTCTGGCGATTGCAATAACTCCAATACCTGAGATTGCAACTCCTCTGCGGTGAGTTTTTCTTGTCGATAAACCAATGCCGCACCGGCATCAGAAAACACAGAAGCATTGTAAGCTTGATGGTCCTCAGCGGCGAAAGGATAGGGAATCAAAATCGAGGGAGTGCGAGTCACTGCCAATTCCGTCAGGGTACCGGCACCGGCACGACTAATGGCTAAAGTTGCCCGATGAAACAAGCCGGCCATATTCTGATAAAATGGCTGAGAAATATAGTGGGGATGCTCGAAACTTTCGGCGTCGGGGTCGTTTTCGCCGGTTTGATGAAAAATCCAGGCACCGGCATCGATCCAGGCATTGGCGCATTGGCGCACCAGTTGATTGACAGCCACCGCCCCTTGAGAACCGCCGGCGACCACAATTAACGGGGCATTTTCCGGAATGGATACATCGATTGGCGGGTTTTCCAGGAATTGCGATCGCACCGGGGTTCCCACGCAAACCGTTTTTGCATGGGGGAGATACTGCGCCGACTTGTCGAAACCCACCGCCACCACATCACAAAAGCGACTGAAGGTGCGCGTCACTTTTCCGGGCAATGCGTTAGACTCGTGCAGGATAACCGGCAATCCCAAGGAACGGGCGGCGAGAATGGCGGGGGCGGCGATGTAACCGCCGGTGGAGAAGACGCCGTGAAATTGGCGCGTTTTCAGCAAGCGGCGCACCTGAAACACCGAACTCACCAGTCGGCTGGCGATTTTCAGGGTACCGATGCCAAGGCGCTGCTGAAATCCTTCCACAGAGATAGTGTGCAAGGGATAGCGATCTTTAATAATCTGGGTTTCCATGCGGTTAGGAACCCCGAGCCATTCAATATTGTAATCTGCAAGTCGTTCGGCGGTGGCGATCGCCGGGAACAAATGCCCCCCGGTTCCACTCGCAGCAATCAAGAGTTTAGTCGGTGTGGTTGCCAATTGATTTGCCTCTCCTGTCGGTTTAATTGGGTTGAATTATCCGGTGGTTATGTCAGCAATGCATTGCATCTCGAGCGATCGCTCTACATGCTCGCAAAACGCTAAGATCGAGAAGGAATGGACTGGCAGCATTTTCCGGAATCGGAAAGTCAGTCGGTGTTTTAAACACTTGCTGCCGCTTATCTCTACTGTATTATTGAAACCTCTGATGAGTAATCCGCTAACTTTACTGCAAGCGATTTTGCATTCTAAGCGCCAATCTGGTGCTGTGTCCATCCCGAAGCGTCTGCGATCGCCCATGCGTCGCGCCAAACCCTGGGCGGTAGTCGAATCGAGATTTTTTGCTTATTTCGTCCTCGGTTTAATCCTATGGTGTGCCGGGGGACACTCCGCGATGCGCGTACAGGGAGCTTTCGCCCAAACCCCACCGAGGGATTTAGAAAACATTGTGGAGCAAATTGATGCGGCTGCCAATCGCCAGGATATTGAGGCGGTGATGGATTTTTACAGTGCCAGTTTTATCAGTTCTGATGGGTTAACGCGAGACAATTTAGAAGCCGCTTTAGTTAAATTGTGGCAGCGCTATCCGAGTTTGAATTATCGCACGGAAATCGAGTCTTGGGAACGGGTGGGCAATGGGTATGTTGCCGAAACCGTGACCGAAATTACCGGCGTGCGAGAATTGCCACAGCGGGAGTTATCTCTATTGGCAACGGTGCGATCGCGCCAGCGTTATGAAAACCAAAAGGTTTTGCAGCAAGATATTTTAGATGAATCGAGTCGCATCACCTCTGGGGAAAATCCGCCGACCCTGAAAATTAATTTGCCGGAAGAAGTTCGCATCGGGCAACGGTATAATTTCGATGCGATCGTTCAAGAACCCCTAGGAGAGGATTTACTGCTCGGATATGCGGTGGAAGAACCGATTGGGGTGGATGGATATTTAACTCCTTCTGAGGTGGAATTAGAACCGCTTTCTGCCGGGGGAATTTTTAAAGTGGGCGAAGCACCTTTCATTCCGGATAATCGCTGGGTTTCGGCGATTGTGGTTCGCAAAGATGGTTTGACGATGGTCACTGAGCGCCTGCGAGTGGTGGAAGCGAATCCATAAGCAATGCGATCGCTTTGTTTGTATGGTCATTGGTCATTGGTCAATGGTCATTGGTCATTGGTCAATTATCAGTGACCATTTGTTATTGGTTACTTGGGTTAGGGAAATAATTGGTATCTGGGCAAATTGTAATTTTAAAAACTATTTATAACCGCTAATTTAAGAAGGTTTATGGTCGATTTACCCTACAAATAGCCGAGTTCGGCGGGGTAAGTTGGAATTTAGCCCTACCCTGACAAGGGCGGGGCTTTTTTGACCGCGTTTATTGTGAAAATCAGATGACATTAAAATTTTTAAAAGCGCTGAAAATAATCCACATCAAGAATAGAGAATTGAAACGGGGTCAAAGAGTGAGGAGAAACCAGAAACGGCTATCGAATTTGACTCAAACCAAAGGAAGACAATGGATTGAGGGAGTTTGGGATAACGTTACGGCTTTCTAGTGGAATCTTGGCGATCGCCTTGAGAAGGTTGAGAGGATTTTGAGCGTTTTGAGCGGTTGCGTTTGCCAAACACATGATATTTGGTTCCCGGATAAACCCAACAGAGAAAAACGGTATTTTTGGAAATCAACCAGGCGAGTTCCTCGAGGGGAATCAAATACTTTGCCAGCAGGGTGGTAGCGGTAGAATGGAGTACCAATGCACCGCCAACGACGATTATATAACGCCACACCGCTTCGGCAAAACTGTGTTTCATGGTACGAAAGACCCAGAATCGGCAAACCGTAAAGTGGAGCATGGCACCGACAAGAGAACCCAAGGCAGTAGAGGTGGGAATTGGCAGGGAGAATAAGCGGTGCAAAATGGTGAAAACCACAAAGTCAAGCGAAGTCGCCATCCAAGACGCCACGCTCATTTTACTAATATCGCGAATATGTTCTTCCAGTGCTTTGAAAACACTAGAGGTTCGAATCCATTCCATAGTTACTCAGGGATTACAACGGCAGCAATCTTATACCATACAAGGTCTGCGCGTCAGTTTTTTTGTGGCGCGATTCCCGACCTTGTGGCAATATTGGGGAGAAAGCTGCGATCGCACCCAAAAACCTGGCTTTCTCCGGTTCTGAACGAGGTGGCTAGTATTTGCCCCCATCATTACCATCAATGGGGTTTTTTGGCAGCGCTCAGGAATCGGCGAGTGCCAGTTTGCCAACTGGCTACTCCCCCGCCGCAAACCTTTTTTTCCTCGCTTAAACCCGAAGAATTTTGCACACCCTGTGGCTATAATTGTAGCGCATTTGAGGTTAGTTTACATCGCACGAAAGGCTGAAAGTCTTGTGGGTAGAAGATTTTAGAGTTGATTTTTCTGCGGTTTACTTGAATTTGACGAGAGCCACTTCAGTGCGCGAAACTGCCACAAACGGCAGGGAATCTGCGATAGCCGTGCATGAGGTACCTTACCCCTGATGGCTGTTAACCCCCCTCGGCTTGCGGGGGAAATTATGCTACTCTATGCAGACGAGCTTCGAGTGACGTACTCGCTATAGCCTTGGGCAAAACTTCCCTGTTTTAACAATTCCGTTCCCTCATCCAGCGCTTTTATTCCCCTCGGCGAATCTTTCACCTCTTGATGCTGTTTTTGGATTGGTCGCGACTCGCATCTTTCGAGGGGATGGGATCGGAGAAAATAAAATTAAAGAACTCGCCGAGTTGCGAGTAGGTCTAGCATGGAGGAGACGGTTGTGCAGCCGAGACAGAAGCGATCGCCACTCGATCGGGATTTTCAATACCACAACAGCGATGGTTGCGGGTGTGAATACGCGCAAGGGGAAGAAAAACGTTTGCAGTTTTGCCAAGAACTTTGCAATCGACCCGCATCCCTGAGCGATTATCGCCACCTTTGCGAAACCTTGTCATCATTTTATTTTATTTTAGATAAGCAAGGCGCGATCGCTTCGGTGAGTGCGATCGCCGATCGACGACTTGGCAATTCCGGGCAAGGGGCAAGCGATCGCTGTTTTCTGCACCTGATTCATCCAGAAGATCGAGAAAGCGCCTACATCGCCTTGTGGCAACCCGCAGATAAATCCGCCTGCGAAAACCCATCGTCACCTCATCTCTCCTTTCTCCCCACCCCTTTAGGTAGACCTTGGGAAGGAAGATTGCTTGCCTCGAATCAAGCTTCGGTGTGGGTTCGCATTCGTCTGTATCAACTCCCCTCCGGGGACAATTTACCCCCCACAGAACTATCCCTTTCAAACCAAGCTAAAATTACGTCACTTTCCCCAATCCAATCCGAAGCCTCTTCTTTGGTAAAAACCCCATTGCCTTCTCCCCATTTAGACCTCAATCAATTTTTAGGAAAATCCCAGAATAATCATTGCCTATTTTGTTCGCCTTTGTTTCTATTCGCCTGTGAAGACATTAGCGAAGTGAAAAATTATAAAAAACAACTTGAAGAACAGCGGCAGTTTGTGGGCAAAGTTTTAGAGGCCACAGATATTTTAGTTCGCAATTTTGTCACCACGGTACTGGATACCACCAATTCTTTAGTGGTCGTTCTCGATCCAGAAGCCAAAGTCGTGAGCTGCAATCATGCTTGCGAGACGGTGACGGGATATTCTTTTGAAGAAATCAGCAATCAAGTGGTTTGGGATTTATTTCTCCTCGAGGAAGAGGTTGAGTCGTTTCAAGAGGTGTTGAGCGCCTTGTCAGCCGGAGAATTTCCCCTACAGCACGAAACCACTTGGTTAACCCGCCAGGGAGAGCGGCGAATCATTTGCTGGTCGATGACGGCGATTTTTGAGATGGATAATCAACTCAAATACATTATTTGTACGGGCATTGACATGACCGAACGTCGTCAAGCAGAAAAGGCGCTGCGGTTGAGCGAAGAACGGTTGAGAACTCAATACAAAAGTCTGCCAATTCCCACTTTTACTTGGCAGCAAGTGCGGGAGTCATTTGTGTTAATTGACTACAACGATGCTGCAGCGGAAATTTCTCAGGGAGATTTGCATCGATTCCAGGGCAAAACGGCAGAGTTGCTGTACCCTGAAAGACCAGAAATGGTGCAGCAATTGTGGCAGTGCTATGAAGAAAAAGCCACGGTAAAAGGGGAAATGCTTTATCGATTTCCCGCCACAGAACAGCCCAAATACTTTGCTTTGACCTATGTGTTTGTGGCACCGGATATGGTGATGGTGCATAAAGAAGATATTACGGAACGCAAGCAGTTAGTGGTGACGCTCAAACAGCAAGCGCAAAGGGAGCGATTGATTGGGCGAATTCAAGCACGTATTCGTCAATCTTTGCAGTTGGATGAGATTTTGAAAACAGCGGTGGCGGAAGTGCGCGGGTTTTTGCAAGCGCAACGGGTGGCAATTTATCAATTGAACAATTCTAAAGAGGGAGAAAATGTCGGTTGCGGCGGTGGGTTTGTGGTGGAGTCGCGCGAGTCGAGTTGTTCGTCTTTGATGGAAGTGTCGCCGCCACAAACGGATTTTGTGGAAACCTTTGGGGGCGGATTCCGGGAAGGGGAAGTCGGGGCGATCGCCGATATTGAAACGGCAGGTTTGGACGAACTCCACAAACGCCAAATGCAAGCTGCTGATATTCGCGCTCATTTGCAAGTGCCGATTTTGATTCGCGAACCGGACAATTCCGGGGCGGAAGTTGGTGGGCGATCGCCCATTCAGTTGTGGGGGTGGTTGTGTGCCGATTCCTGTTCCGAGGTTCGTCAGTGGCAAACCGGGGAAATTGAGGTGTTGCAACAGCTTACAGTGGAATTAGCGATCGCCATCCAACAAGCCCAACTTTATCAACAGTTACAGCTTGCCAATCAAGAATTGCATCGTTTAGCAACGGTTGACGAACTGACGAGGGTGGCAAACCGTCGCCACTTTGATGCGTACCTGATGCAGCAGTGGCAGGAGTTAAGCCACGGACAGATTCCCCTATCCCTAATTTTATGCGATATCGACTATTTCAAGCCCTATAACGATTTTTACGGTCATCCTGCAGGCGATCGCACCTTGCAGCAAGTGGCGGGGGCGATCGCCCAGGAAGACCGAAACACGGGAGAGTTAGTGGCGCGCTATGGTGGGGAAGAATTTGTGGTGGTGTTGCCGAATACCGCCCTAGCTGATGCGGTAAAGAAAGCACAGGAGATTCGTCAGCGGGTGAGATCCCTGGCGATCGCCCATGACGCTTCACCTATCCACGGGATCGTCACCCTAAGTTTAGGGGTCGCAACCCTGATACCCGATCCAACTCGCCCGCCAGATAGGTTGATTGCGGCGGCGGATGGGGCGCTTTATCGGGCGAAGGAAAACGGGCGCGATCGCGTGGAAGTGGCATCCCTAGAGGCGGATAATCCCCATTCCGCGCGCCAGTGGACCCTCGAATTCAAAGCGTAGGTACTTCTTCCAGGGATGAAACGCCCTTTCCATCCCCGGGAAAATCGGGCAAGCGCTTCGCAAAAATGGAAAGTTGTTTCGCTTTGAGTTTCCGGTATCTGTGCTGCGGCTTTTTGGGCTAGATTAATCTCGGGAAGCGGAATTTTATCGGTGGATTTCGAGGGTTTGTAGTGGCATGGTAGGGGAAAACCACCGGGGGATTTTTATTTTATTACAGCCAGGAAAGTGCAGCCAAATCACGGCCACGATCGCTTCTGGTTAATGAGGATTTGGATGTAGCAATAAAACCGCTAGGCGCAAGGCAAAGCGGTGGGCAAATGAGTAAAAAATCCTACTTTTGCTAGGGAACGAGAAAAATAATTCGGATTATCATTGCTTGCGGCGCGGCGAAAATGAGGCGCGATCGATTGTCAACTCCTCCTAACCCGGTGGGGAAAATCTCAGTGCTGGTAATGGAGAAAAAAGATGGCAGCATTTGAGTGAGGCTAGGCGCAAAACGCGAACCTCAGACGCGATCGCATTACTCTCACAGACAAAAGCGAGAGTCCTGGCGCGCCGCAAAACCGAAGGCGGTAACATTATTTAACATTTTCCGGGGCTGAATGGATCCTAATTTGCCCCTCGATCCCTTAAATTAGGAAAGGCGATGATAAAATCGAAAAACATCGCTATCTCGACCGGGGTACCGGACATAAAATATAGCGTCTGCCCAATTCAATCTAGTTCTCATGGTTCAATCATTGAACGAAACACCCACTCCCACCGAGTCAAACCGGAAGCTGAACAAGCTCGAAGGCGTCAAAGAACACAGCAACTTTTTGCGCGAACCTGTCGCCACCGAGTTGCGAGAGGATACGACTCATTTTTCACATGATGGGTATCAGATTCTCAAATTTCACGGTTCCTATCAACAAGACAACCGGGATAACCGGGTCAAAGGGCAAGAGAAAGACTACCAATTCATGCTGCGGACGCGCTCTCCAGCGGGATACGTGCCGCCGCAGCTCTATCGCGCCCTCGATCGCCTCTCGGAAGAATACGGCAATCATACCCTGCGGACGACCACCCGCCAGGGCTTCCAGATGCACGGGATCTTGAAAAAAGACCTGAAAACCGTATTCCGCGAAATCATCCAGAACATGGGATCCACTTTGGGAGCCTGTGGCGACCTGAACCGCAATGTGATGGCACCGCCGGCTCCCTTTGTCAACCGTCTGGAATACGATTGTGCCCGCAGATACGCGAATAATATCGCCGATTTGCTAACCCCTCAAACCGGCGCTTACTACGAAATTTGGCTCGATGGGGAAAAAGCAATCAGCGGCGAAGAAAGCCCCGCCGTAAAAGAGGCGCGCCAACGCAATGGCAACGGCACCATCGTCCATGACGCGGAAGAACCAATCTATGGCCAGCACTACATGCCGCGCAAATTCAAGTGCTGCGTCACCGTACCGGGGGATAACTCGGTGGATATTTATTCCCAGGACCTCGGCTTGGTGGTGATTCTCGACGAGAGCGGTAGATTAGAAGGATTTAACGTACTTGCCGGGGGCGGATTGGGTCGCACCCACAACAAAGAACAAACCTTCGCCCGCGCCGCCGATCCAATTGGCTTTGTCCCCAAAGACGACATTTACGATCTAGTAAAAGCGGTGGTAGCCACGCAACGGGATTATGGCGATCGCCGCGATCGGCGTCATGCCCGCATGAAATACCTCCTGCACGACTGGGGCGTAGAAAAATTCCGCAACACCGTTGAGCGCTACTTTGGCAAACCCCTCGACCCCTTCAGACCTCTGCCGGCATTCAAGTACCAAGATTTCCTCGGTTGGCACGAACAAGGGGACGGCAAACTCTTCTACGGCATTTCTGTGGAAAATGGCCGCATCAAGGATGAAGGCTCTTTTCAGCTCAAAACCGCCCTGCGGCAAATTGTGGAACAATTCAACCTGCCAATGGTGGTGACGCCACACCATAACCTGATTCTGGGCGATATCTCACCGGAACAACAGCGCGATATCGAACAAATCCTACAACACTGCGGCATCCAACGCGAAACCGATATCGACCCCTTGGTGCGCTACGGGATGGCTTGCCCCGCCTTGCCTACTTGTGGCTTAGCCATTACGGAATCGGAACGGGTGATGCCCTCGGTTCTGGAACGGATTCGCGCTCTTTTAATTAAAGTCGGCTTGCCGCAAGAACATTTTGTGGTGCGAATGACCGGCTGCCCAAATGGTTGCGCTCGTCCCTATTTGGCAGAATTGGGTTTGGTGGGCAAAACCCCGGGCAGCTATCAAGTCTGGCTGGGAGCTGACCCCCATCAAACTAGATTGGCGCACCCTTACATCGAAAGCTTACAGATAGAAAATCTAGAAGCTGCCCTCGAACCCCTGTTTGTCTACTATAAACAAGAGCGTCAGCATCAAGTAGACCCGGAAAGCTTTGGGGATTTTTGCCATCGGGTTGGGTTTGAGGCGCTACGACGCTTTGCCGCTACTTATTCTGACTCCAATACTTCGGCTTCATCCACGGAAATGCCCGATCGCGAACCGTTTAGTGCAACGTCCGAACCTATGCATACTCCCAATCCCGACCCCATGCAAACTCCCAATCCGCAACCGATGTCGGCTCCGTCTTCCGAACCGGTGCAAGACTCTCCTCCCGCATCGGTTCAACCGAATCCCGCACCGGCGGAAATGGTCTCTACTCCACCCCCCCAGACGGAACAAACTCCCCCGGTTTCGCCGAGTTCTCCGGCCCCGGAAGGTGGCACTGAGGAGGGTCAACCGGCTCCGACTCCGGCGCGCCCACCCCGTCGCCGGATTAATGTCAGCAATGAAATCTATCTTCAGCTTAAAGCTGAGGCGGCGCGTCAGGGTAAGCCGATGAGTCAGTTGGCGGGGGATGCTCTGGATACTTACTTGAAAAATTTGCCGCAATCTGAGTAATCTCCCTCGGTTTGGTTCGGTCTCGATCGCCGATCGAACAGCCCCAAACCGACTGAGTATTTTCTCCCCGTTTGTATTATTATCCCGCGATCGCCTTCGTTGTAGGGACAAGGCACTGCTTTGTCCCTACCTTGGCTCCCCGGGTTGATTTGTATCCAGCGGGAACACCGCTCGGGAACTACTTTTCCCCTGCGATCGGGATTTAGGGTGACAAAACCTGTCAGCACCCCGCTCTGAAGTAGCGGGGCTTCGTGCCTCGTTAATTTAGGTAGCTGACCCGCCTAAGTGCCTCACGC
>NZ_JAYFEQ010000489.1:0-394 GCF_055795085.1 Phormidium sp. CCY1219
ATCTTCCTTCTTGCCGTGAGTCCGTCTGCATATGTTGGGCATTACCCCAACCGTTCGCTTCTGACTCAATCCTTTCCCCGCTGGCTTGCGGATGGTTTCCTACTCAGGTTATCGACCAAAATTCCCTGAGAGCAACAACGGAGGTTACTTCGTTCCGAATGCCGATTGTTTGTGCCTTTAGGACGCCACTTTACGCCGGGTTTCTTTCGAGTGTGTGGAAGGTCGAACGCCTACTCGCCTTCCCTTTATCCTTCACCTTTTGGTTCCAGCGTGTCAGTCTAATTTTTCGCTGGTTTTGAGTATCGACGCTTCAAACGTGGCTTCGTTTTCCTATCCGTAGACACTTGCTCAATGGGGTACCTGTTTAGACCCAGGCTTAACCACCTTTCCTCCC
>NZ_JAYFEQ010000490.1:0-219 GCF_055795085.1 Phormidium sp. CCY1219
TGGACACTGCTGTTGAGTAGTAGTTGCTCCAACCTCTGATGACCGGGTTGAGGTGTCTTATTAGTCCCTCTTGCGGTACTGCTCTGTGGGAGTCTACTATTTCCTTAAGTTTTTCGTAGTGGGTTTTGATGGCTTTTTTGCTGGGTTTGATGATGGTTTTGAAGCCTAGTGGATTGCCATGCGTGTCCTTTCCGGTCTTATATTTTCCGACTTGATATT
>NZ_JAYFEQ010000491.1:0-253 GCF_055795085.1 Phormidium sp. CCY1219
CCGCGTTACTTTAGTACGCGGAGGAAGTTCGACTCAGGCGGTTTTAACCGCCGTGAGTCTTAAAATAAACTTAGTTGCTCTCCATCTGTTCTCTTGGGTTTCCGAGTACGTTTGGTTTTAGTTTTGTTGATTTGAGTAGAGAACTCAGAAGTATCAAAAAGATTAAGTTGAGTAGTATTGATTGGTTGATTAATTACGGGTTTGACCACTTTAAATTTTTGCTTAACCAGTTCCCCAAACCCATAACTAAAAC
>NZ_JAYFEQ010000492.1:0-253 GCF_055795085.1 Phormidium sp. CCY1219
CCGCGTTACTTTAGTACGCGGAGGAAGTTCGACTCAGGCGGTTTTAACCGCCGTGAGTCTTAAAATAAACTTAGTTGTTCTCCATCTGTTCTCTTGGGTTTCCGAGTACGTTTGGTTTTAGTTTTGTTGATTTGAGTAGAGAACTCAGACGTATCAAAAAGATTAAGTTGAGTAGGATTGATTGGTTGATTAATTACGGGTTTGACCACTTTAAATTTTTGCTTAACCAGTTCCCCAAACCCATAACTAAAAC
>NZ_JAYFEQ010000493.1:0-1703 GCF_055795085.1 Phormidium sp. CCY1219
TTCTCTTAGGCTAATTTAAAGCAAAGGCTTGATTCGCAGATTCGGCTGGGAAAACTGCATTCCCAGGAATTCTCTTATAGCAGTCCTAAATCAGTTGTGGCAAAATTCCATAATAAGAAAGTTTGGGAAAATCAAATATTTGACCATCAGCAAAAAACTTAAATAGTCCTTTTACTATTTTAAATGAATCACATAGATGATAAAACTGCCGGATAAAGTTTTTAGCTTGTAACCAAATATCTTCTACTGGGTTTTGCTCGGGAGCATTTGGAGCAAAGGTAGTGCAATGAACCAACCATTCATCTTCTGACAACTCTCCATTTACTTGCTTTAAATATTCTTTAAATTCTTGAAATTTATGATAACTAGTGCCATCCCAAAAAATGGCAATTCTTTGTCCCGGCCTTTGTTTTTGTAAATGGTTTATAAAACGGTGTTTTTCGTATTGCCACTTGAATATTCTTTGACAATAAAATCATCACTTCGATAATCCAATGCCCCATAATAAGTTTGTCTATTTTTCTGATTTTTAATAGGGATTTCCACCCGAATATCTGTTCGTCCCCAAACATAACCTAACAAGTCTCCCCAAAGAAGATGACATTCATCAATCATAAACACCGCAAGCTTTCCAGCTTTTATTTCAGGTTCCCATTCTTTGAGTTTATTTTGAATTTCCTTTTTTTGGCTTTGACTTGTTCTTCATCTTTTGCTGGATTCTTTTTTTGAGATTTCTTCCAACTTATTTTAGCGGCTTTGAACAAAGCATAGTAGCTTCGATCCGAAGCATAAACCACTCCATATTCCTGGTCTAAATGTCGTTTTAAATCTCCGAGTCTTAAATAAGGTTGCTGCCTTAGCCATTCAATCACCTTGGCTTTTGAGGAAGCGAGGTAACTTTTACTTCCTTTATATTGAAGTTTTAAGCTATCTACTCCCTGAAAAATAGCTCGATTTTTCCACTTGCTAATAAAACTATGAGACACCTGCAATAAGTTTTCAATCTCATAATAAGATGTTCCCGTTAAAATCATTTTAACAGCCAAGGCTCTTTTGACTTCTTGAGTATTTGTGCTGGGGTTAATAAAATCATCTAGTTCAGTGATAATGGTTATGATGTTTTCTGAATGCCTCCTTCTAGGGCGGGTCTCATCCTTACATTATATCTGTTACAACTGATTTAGGACTGCTATACCGCTTGCGCGATCGCATAAAAATCGAGAGATAGAATCCCCTTACACCACAAAGAAACTTCGGAAAAAATCACCTCATGCGCTCCATCAAGAATAGCCCGATCGCATCCCCCTCGATTGAATTCACTTCGGGGAGTTCCGCTTCAAACCCATACTGATTGGTTTGCCCCCGTTTGAAGCTAATTACGGGTTCTTTTTCCTCTCGCTTGTTATTTTGTCGAATAACATTCTGGTTCACGTGAATGTAACTCATCGCTACTGGGTGCGCGCCTTTCCATCGGGGTTTCGGCCCGCGCGTCCCCTTCCGGATTTGCGGTTTTCCGTTAATTAGCGGGATTGCCCAATTTCGACCGATTTTATAAGCGCCACTCACTCTGTCGGCACGGAGAAGTTTTCTGAGTCTATCTGCTGTCATCTGTAGCAGTTTCGCTGCTTACCGAGAATCGGCGTAAAGCCCCCGGATTTATCCGTGGGGATATAAGCCGAGCGACTGACCCACGGTTCCCCCAC
>NZ_JAYFEQ010000494.1:0-281 GCF_055795085.1 Phormidium sp. CCY1219
CTTGTACTCCAATATTTGAGATTGCCGTCGTATGGGCTGGCCTCGCCTTTGACTTTAACGTGTCTGACAATTGGAGTATCGGCGTGGTTTAGCAATTTGATTGGGTTTGATTCCGCTCGTGTTGCGAATACCCATTGCCGATTCCCTATTGTTTGCCAGTATTTCTTGGCTACCCACTTTTCAGTTTTATTGGAATGTCTTCGGTTTCCCCATCTGGCTAATTTCCAAAATAGTAAATTATCCATTTGAGAGAAGACTTCTTTAGACACTACTGTTGAGTA
>NZ_JAYFEQ010000495.1:0-4679 GCF_055795085.1 Phormidium sp. CCY1219
TGGTCTTCTGGTCAGGTGAGCTTGGGAAAATAAAGTCTTACCAAGCCCCTCCCTTTAGGGATGGGGTTCCTGACTATGTTAGTCCCAGAAGTGCGTTATCCACTGCAGGCCCCACAACCCCCTATTGGTAATTCACGATCCGTCCCCAGCTATCGGCTTTTAAGCTGGCACCGCCCACCAAAACGCCATCGATTTCTGGCTGGGCCATAATTTCATCGATATTTTCTGGCTTGACCGATCCGCCATATTGAATCGTTACATCTTTATTCGTTAGCTTCGAGCGAATCAAACCCATGACGCGATTGGCTTCTGGGGCTTCGCAGGTTTTCCCGGTACCGATCGCCCAAATCGGTTCGTAGGCAATCACCAAGTTTTGTTGGTCGATATCCACCAGGTCTTTTTCGATCTGGCTGAAAATGTGAGACTCGGTTTCGTTGGCTTCCCGCTGTTCCTGGGTTTCCCCCACGCACAGAATCGGCGTCAGCCCGTGTTTTTGCGCCGCTTTCAGACGTTGATTGACGGTTTCATCGGTTTCGCCAAAATATTGACGCCGCTCGCTGTGGCCCACGATCGCGTAGCGTACCCCCAATTCCTTCAGCATCGAACCGGAGATTTCTCCAGTGTAGGCACCGGAATCTTCCCAGTGAACGTTCTGGGCACCGAGGCGTACCGCGCTCCCATGCAAATGCTTGGACAGGGTTCCCAAGGCGGTATAGGGCACGCAAAGAACTACTTCCCGTTCTTCTGGGGTGTCTGTCACTAGGGGTTTAAATGCTTCTAAGAACTCTAGCGCTTCTGCTTGAGTTTTGTGCATTTTCCAATTACCGGCCAGAATGATTTTTCGCACGAGTAACTCAGTCCGTTCCAAACTACAACAACAAAATGCACACTCCAGTCTAAAGCGAATGCGGCTCCTTTTAAGGGATTTTCCCGGAGAAGTCCCTAAAAAATCTTCCGGGAGATAGAGCCACCGGGATGGCAAGGGGGGGAACCCGAACCCGATCGCTGGCGTTCGGGCATGTTTTCCGTCACCAGGACTGTAGCGATCGCGATCGCCCCTGATTTTCTGCAACCGACGGTTGGATGAGGCTCCTGCACCCCCTGAGTGAAGTAACCACTCACATTTTTTGCAATTATTGTAAAGATAAGTTGAGTTTTCTTGCGTTTTTCATCTTTTTGGCTGATAAGTATTTTAACTCTTACCGAAAAAGCTATTCTCAATCTAAAATAAAGTGTTTATGATTGCCACCGAGTTCCGGGAGGGGTTTAGATATGTTTAACACGACAATTTCATACACGATAGAAGTTATCCAAGAAGAAGCTCGTCAACTGGTGAAAAAAGGCATCCTCAGCCGCCAGCAACCTATCTATACCCTTTGCCAGTACATCCCGGCGCGGGAATGGATGAATGTAGAGTTTGAGTTAGAACAAAACGAATATTTGCTACGCGATCGCATTTGCGATCTGCTCGGACGCGAAGACTGGAATGACGACTAAATTAAATCCTACTTCAATCTCAATAGTGTTAACCCCCCGATTTTCTTAGCTTCTCGATCGGGGCAAAATGGCTTGTCCCCACCGGTGCGGCGATCGCGGCATTCGCGCGTTCGGGGGACAACGTTTCTCATTCCGCCCATCTGACATCCGCCAATAAACTCAAAAAGCTTCTGATTTCAGAAGCTTTTTAGAATTAAATCGATTTTAACCTTCTCTAGCCAGTGCCGAGCGGGGAATACTGCCCACCCCGAATTCTACTGGCTAGGGAAAAATCAGCGCTTGACCCTCTCAAAGCTAGAACAGTGGGTTGCATCAATGGGAGACGCCATACCATAGATGGACGTCTCTACCAGCGGCATTTCCCACAAAATTAGGCTTGACGTGCGAATCGCTACTGCATGCCCGCCGCTTCTCGGGCTGCTTTTGCTTCATCGGGATGAATATTCAGACGAGTGAGATTGATGCGACCTTTGTTGTCAATTTCTCGCACCTTAACAATCACTGGATCGCCCACGGAGAGTTCATCCTCCACCTTGCCCACGCGGTAATCGGCGATTTGGGAAATGTGAATCATGCCTTCCTTACCGGGCAGGAATTCTACAAATGCACCAATCGGAATAATTCGCGTCACTCGACCGGCATACACATCCCCAGCACTGAGCTTGCGCGTCATATTCTGGATAGTGGTGACCGCCCGCTGAGCTTTTTCGCTATCGATAGCCGAAACGGTGACGGTGCCATCATCTTCGATATCGATTTTGGCTCCCGTTTCTTCCGTGATACTCTTGATGGTTTTGCCCCCAGGACCGATTACCATGCCGATTAAGTCGGGATCGATTTTAATCGTCATCAGGCGCGGCGCGTAGTTAGACAAGCGATCGCGCGGTTGTTCCAGGGCACCCAGCATTTTTTCCAAGATATGCAACCGTGCCGGTTTGGCTTGATGGATCGCTTTCGCCACCGTCTCCATGCTCAACCCGGTAATTTTCATATCCATTTGCAACGCGGTGATGCCCGTCTCGGTGCCGGCCACTTTAAAGTCCATGTCGCCCAAGAAGTCTTCAATCCCTTGGATATCCGTGAGGATGCGGACTTCATCACCTTCTTTAATCAACCCCATCGCTGCGCCGGACACGGGTTTTAAGATTGGCACCCCGGCATCCATCAGCGCCATCGTCGAACCGCAAACCGACCCCATTGAAGTCGAACCGTTAGACGAGAGCACTTCCGACACCACCCGAATCACGTAGGGAAAATCGCTTTGTTCGGGCAAGATCGGCATTAAAGCACGTTCGGCGAGGGCACCGTGACCGATTTCCCGGCGTCCGGGCGATCGCATCGGCTTGGTTTCCCCCACGGAATAGGGCGGGAAGTTGTAGTGGTGCAGGTAACGCTTTTCATCTTCCGGGTGCAGGTCATCCGCCAAATCTTGGGCATCCCCCGGGGTTCCCAAAGTCGCCAGAGACAACACCTGAGTCAGCCCCCGATTAAATAACGCGCTACCGTGAACCCGCTTGGGTAAAATTCCCACCTGACAAGACACCGGTCGAACTTCGTCCAGTTTGCGCCCATCGACCCGGACCCCTTCTTCCACGATTTGTCGCCGCATCAACTGCTTGGTGACATCTTTGAACACTTTGCCCAAAGCTTTCGGATCCGTGGTCGCCGCCACTCGCAGGGGGTCTTCTTCTGGCATTTCCTCGATTTGAGCGCAAATCCCCTCTTTGACTTCATCTAATGCACTGTCGCGCTCGTTTTTCTGCACTTCGTAGCGAGACAAGACTTTTTTGATGTCCTCAGTGGCGCGATCGCTGATAAACTTCTCTAGGCTATCGTCCACCTCCGGCGGTTCCTCCACCGCAGGCTCGATGCCCAGTTCCTCCAGGATTTCTCGCTGCGCCTGAATCAAATCCGACGCCGCTTCGTAACCAAAATCGATCGCTTCGATAATGTCTTGTTCCGGAAGCTGATTCGCTCCCGCTTCTACCATGATCACCCCATCCGGGCTTCCCGCCACCACTAAATCCAAATCTCCACTGGTAATTTCTTTGTAGGTGGGGTTAATGATAAAATCATCTCCGACTAACCCGACGCGCACCGCTGCCATCGGTCCGGAAAAGGGAATCTGTGCCAACTGAACCGCCACCGAAGCGCCCGTCACCGCCAGCACGTCCGGCGGCACCTGGGGATCCATCGACAGGGTAGTGGCGACAATTTGAATGTCATCGCGGATCCATTGCGGAATCAAAGGTCGCAGGGGACGGTCGATCAGCCGGCTAGTGAGGGTTACTTTTTCCGGAGGACGTCCTTCCCGTCGCAAGAAGCCGCCGGGAATCTTACCCGCTGCATACAGCCTTTCTTCATAATCCACTAACAGCGGCAGAAAATCGATGCCTTCTCTTCCCTCGGATCGCGTCGCTGTCACGAAAACCGCCGTATCTCCGGATTGAATCAATACCGCACCACCTGCTTGCGGTGCCAACAATCCAATATTGAGTCGAATATCCCGTCCATCAAAGGATATCGACTTTTCCATCTCTTTCATGCAGTCCTTTTTCCTTCTTTTTCACTCAACTTTTCTTCTCTGTGGCAATCCTAGCACTTCTCAATTGCGATTGCTTTCGACTCCATTGGCTCAACCGGACACCTGTTCCCTTGCTCGAAAAAATCGAGCCTACCACTGTGGGGCGCGTCTTTTTTGCCTCGGTTGAAAGCGGATTGCCACTCACTCGATTGCCATCGAGAGCTAACTGAACGGAGCAGTTGCCCCGTCACTGTGCGGGCGGGGTGCTGACACTTCCTTCTGGCGACAACCCGCAGACCCATGCCAGGGTCTTGAACTTTACTCCTTATAACTCTAGTGTCTATTTTATCAAACCCTGGTTGCTCGAAGCTTTAAACTGTATCGGTCTAGGAAATTTTTTTTCGCCCCCCGGCGATCGAAGCGCCATATCCGGGCTGGTTTTTCCCGGGAAAGGCGCGTGGCGCGATCGCCCCTCACCCTGGGCAAAACGCGCGGCGCGGGTTCTATGTCCCCCCAGACAGAAAGCCCCAGGGATTCCCTGCGTGAATGCGCCTCTATGGTTGTACAATAAGTACCGTGACGGTGCGATTCGTTCCTGCCAAAAGTCAAGGAAAATCTCCGAAACGTGGGCAGGGTAAGGTTCCAAAAGGGCCTTGAC
>NZ_JAYFEQ010000496.1:0-4256 GCF_055795085.1 Phormidium sp. CCY1219
AAACCCAGATCTCAAAGGTCTGGGCGGAGAAGCCCGCGCCGTACCGCCTAAGCGGTCGGCGTCGGGAGTACGTCACATGCGGATGGTCAGCGATCGCTCATCGTCACCAAAAGAGCGATCGCCTATGCATTCGTTCTTGGTTATTTGCGATGGGTTTTTACCTCAATAGACATTAAGTTCAACTAATCTGCAAAACTGGGCGGGTAGCTGCTCTGAAACGGATATCTGTTGGTTATGGTGGTTAGGGACAGATCCTCCTTTTCAACCGATCGCCCCCGAATCTGATTTATCTGATTGCGATTCGGATTGGGGAACGCAGTTTCTGGAGGAACTATTTTTGTGGGATGGGAATCAGTTCATGCGATCGCTCAGTGGCGCTGGACAAGCGATCGCCCCATCCACCTGCTAAGATCGCTGACAAAAGAAAGGCAACCTTCCGACTATGACTCTACAGGCGCAATACGATCGCGACTTCTATGCCTGGATTGCTAAAAATGTCGAACTGCTTCGCAGGGGTGATGCTGCGGAAGCGGACTGGGAGCATATTGCAGATGAATTAGAGAGTATGGGTAAACGGGACCTGCGGCAATTAAGAAGTGGATTGCAGGTTTTGGTCATGCACCTGCTCAAATGGAAATACCAACCGCAAAAGCAAAGCAAGAGTTGGGTCGCGACGATTGACCATCAGCGGGATGAAATCGAAGCCCTGTTGCTGGATAGTCCCAGCTTACGAGTAGAGTTGGGTGATGCCCTGGGGACGATTTATCCAAAAGCAGTGCGGGACGCTTGTCGAGAAACTGAGCTTCCGAAGACGAGATTTCCTGAATCCTGTCCGTTTGAGATGGCAGACATTTTGGATCCAGGTTTTTTCCCAGAGTGAGGGGTTGCTTTTATGGGGATTTTGTGGTAAACAGAGGCGATCGCTTCGAGACCTCTCAATGCTTAACCACCACTGCTGGAGTCGTTTACACTGATAAATGAACGTTGAGAAGAGGGGCATTGCATTCCACTCGCTCCTCTAGCAATCTCATTCCTCAATCCACACAGTTGCTCTGTGATTCCCGGACAAGCGGGAATCCACCAACCCCTAATGTAACCTAGAAAATTAAAAATTACTCTCAGTTATTTAGGATTGCCATAGGAGTTCGACAGATTAAAAATGAAAGCAATTAACAGTAAGCAAGCCAAGCAACAATTAGATGAAATCATCGATCGAGTGATCCTTGATGTCGAACCAGCTATCTTATCTAACGAACAAGGTAGGCAAGCGGTTCTCATGTCATTAGATGAATTTAACTCTTGGCAAGAAACACTTTATTTATTATCCAATCCAGCTAATGCGGAACACCTATTAAAATCGCTCGAACAAGCCAAGCAAGGTAGAAAATCTGTTAAAGAATTGGTTGATGAATGAAAATAGCTTTTACAGAAGCATCTTGGGCAGACTATCTCTGGTTACAAGAGAAGGATAAGAAACTTTTAAAAAGAGTAAATCTACTCATCCAAGATATAATTAGAACCCCATTTGAAGGGATTGGCAAGCCAGAGCCACTCAAAGGTAATTTGTCTGGGTATTGGTCAAGAAGGATTGATTCAGAGCATCGTTTGGTCTATGGCATTTCTGAGGAAGAAGTGATTGTTATTGCCTGTAGATTTCACTATTAGAAATAAAGGGTGAGGCGTTTTTTTTATTGGCTATTCACGCGATCGCCTGTGAATGGGGTTGATGGGAGTGCGATCGCAGTTTCTGGAGGAACTGTTTTTGGGGTAGGGGAATCAGTTGATGCGATCGCTCACTGGCGCTGGACAAGCGATCGCTCGATCCACTTGCTATCATCTTGGAGTCAAGAAACGCAACTTTCAGGGGACTGGTTGGTCTACTCTGCATCATGCGATCGCCTGTAGGAATTGCCTGGATTGGCAAAAAGGTGGTACTCCTTCCCAAACAATCTCTGGCTAAAGCAAACATCAAGCAGATTCAGGACTTAAGCACAGCCACCTAATTTGGTGGGTAAATCCTATTTTAGAAACGGCCATTTATGGCGTATCGTACCGCTATGCCACCCACCAAAAAGTGGTTGACAGAATACTAGAAACGGGTCTAACAGAGAGGATGAAAGCTCGGCAAGCGATCGCTCGGGCGCAATCCATACCAACTTTGGGTAAAAATAAAGAAATGAATACCAATAATCTTGAAATCAAATACCCCGCCGGATTTGAAAATTCGGTTCAAATGACTCGAGATGAGATGGAACAGCACATTCGGCTAATGGCTGCATTGAAAATGTTTGAGTTAGGAAAGGTATCGGCGGGAAAAGCGGCTGAGTTAGCGGGAATGTCAAGACTCGATTTTTTTGAGACTTGCAGCCGATATCGAGTGAGTATTTTTAATTATCCACCGGAAGAACTCGAAGAGGAACTCGAACGGGATTTAGATGTGCTTAGGAATGCCAACCTAGCATGAAGATTGTATCTAATACAGGCCCGATTATTGCTTTGGCAAAAATTGGCAAGTTGGCTTTGTTGAAGGAAATTGCTCCAGAAACCTTGATTCCCCTTGCAGTTTACCGAGAATTATTTGCTAAATTCAGCAGAGAATCACAAATAATTGACCAAGCGCTTGCTGATTTTATTCGCGTTACAGAGGTGAAGGAAATTAACCCAGAAGTTGAAATTGCCCTGGCTGGTTTAGATGAAGGAGAAAAACAGGCGATCGCTCTGGCTTCAACTCTTGCCGAAGAAACGATCTTGTTACTCGACGATCGCTCGGGTAGACGGGTGGCACAACAACTGGGTTTTTCAACTACAGGTTCGATTGGAGTGTTACTTCGCCTGAAACAAACAGGAGCAATTGAGAATGTAGGAGTGCTGTTATCAAGAATGAGAGAACGGGGGTATTGGTTATCAGACCAAGTGATAGAAGTTGCAAAACGATTGGCTGGAGAGGAGGAGTGATGTGTGTCATCTAGCCGAAACTTGTAAAAGGTGGGACGTTTTTTTCGATTGACGATTGACGCGATCGCCCCCGAATCTGGTTTATCCGATTGCGATTCGGATTTACGATCGCAGTTTCTGGAGGAACTGTTTTTGGGGTAGGGGAATCAGTTGATGCGATCGCTCACTGGCAGTTGACAAGCGATCGCCCCATCCACCTGCTAAGAGCGCTAACAAAAGGAAGGCAACCTTCAGACGATGACTCTACAGGCGGAATGCGATCGCGACTTCTATAGCTGGATTTCCAAAAGTAATGTAGAACTGCTTTCCATCGGTCATCTTTACCCGTGACTAATGGTTACTAAATCAAAACTATTCAAATGAAAACAGATAAGTTATTTTACAGAATTTTCTTAAATCAACCCAGTTTAATTTCCGAACTGGTATCGGGAATTCCCCCGGACTGTGAATTTGACTATAGTGCCCCAGTAGTCAAGGAAAAAGAAATCCGGCTTGATGGTTTGTTGACTCCGGTTTCCCAAGATGTCAGCTTACCATTGGTATTTCTCGAAGCCCAAATGCAGAATGACCCCGAATTTTATGGTCGCTACTTCGCCGGAATATTTGTTTATCTGTTTCAATATAAAATTATCCGACCGTGGCAGGGATTTATTAATCCTACGCAGTCGTTCTCTGGATTTAGGGTCAGACATTCCCTATCAAAGCTTGCTATCTAGTTCCGTAACGCGGTTGTATCTAGAGGATTTACTGTCAGTAGAAAATCTGAGTCCGAACTTGTCCCTGCTGAAGTTGGTGGTGATACCGGAGACCCAGGCGGCTGTGGTGGCGAAATCGATTTTAAACCGTGCCCAAACCCAGGGCGAATTTCAGAAATACCTGGATTTGGTGGAGGCTATACTGGTCAATAAGTTTTCTGATTTGAGTATTGAGGAGATACGCAATATGTTGGATCTGAGGGAAGCAGATGTCACCCAAACTCGTTTTTATCAAGAAGTGATTCAAATTGGTCGCCAAGAAGGTCGCCAAGAAGGGGAGCAACTGGGAGAAGCAAATCTGATTGTGCGTCAGATATCTCGCCGTTTTGGGGCGCTGAGTCCCGAACAAATTTCGCAAGTGCGGAGTCTCTCGATTCCTCAATTGGAGTCCCTGGGTGAGGCTTTGTTGGATTTTCAGTCTATTGGAGAGTTTGAGGTTTGGCTGCAAGAGAATTCCCTGTAACAGCACTGCTGTTAATGACTAAAGCCTGATTTACTGGAAAATTCTAGATTATTCCGGAAATACCTCACGGCGTGTGGTAGAGT
>NZ_JAYFEQ010000497.1:0-8533 GCF_055795085.1 Phormidium sp. CCY1219
CTCAATATAGTTTTGACGGCGGCTAAAGCCGCACGTTCGTTTTTCCTCCCCCGACTAAAGCACGGGGGTTTCCAAACGTATCGGAGGTTATCATCATGAGTAAGGGGACACTTTTCGACAAAGTTTGGGATTTACATGCAGTGGGCAGCTTGCCTTCCGGACAAACCCAGCTTTTTATCGGGTTGCACCTTATCCACGAAGTCACTAGCCCCCAGGCATTCGCCATGTTGCGAGAACGGGGACTGAAGGTGCTGTTTCCGGAACGCACGGTAGCAACCGTAGACCATATCGTACCCACGGAGGACCAAGCCCGTCCCTTTGCCGATTCCCTGGCGGAAGAAATGATCGTCGCCCTAGAGCGAAACTGCAAAGACAATAACATTCGCTTTTATCAAGTCGGATCCGGGCGTCAGGGAATCGTCCACGTGATTGCCCCAGAACAGGGACTCACGCAACCGGGCATGACCATCGCCTGTGGAGACTCCCACACCTCCACTCATGGCGCATTTGGCGCGATCGCCTTTGGCATCGGAACCAGTCAAGTGCGCGATGTCCTCGCCTCCCAAACCCTCGCCCTCGACAAACTGAAAGTCCGCAAAATCGAAGTCAACGGCACCCTGCGCCCCGGGGTTTACGCCAAAGACGTTATCCTGCACATTATCCGCAAATTAGGCGTCAAAGGTGGGGTGGGATATGCCTACGAATATGCAGGCACCACCTTTGAAAACATGTCAATGGAAGAGCGGATGACGGTTTGCAATATGTCCATCGAAGGAGGGGCGCGTTGTGGTTACGTCAACCCCGATGAGGTAACATTTGAATACCTCAAAGGCAGAGACTTCGCCCCCAAAGGCGAAGACTGGGATAACGCCGTTCGATGGTGGCAAAATATCCGCAGCGATGCTGATGCCAAATATGACGATGTAGTGGTCTTCAATGCAGAAGAAATCCCCCCCACCGTCACTTGGGGAATTACCCCAGGTCAGGGCATTGGTGTGGATGAATTAATCCCAACGCCGGACATCTTAACCGAAAGCGATCGCGCGATCGCCCAAGAAGCCTATCGCTACATGAAACTCAATCCCGGCAATCCCATCAAAGGCACAAAAGTCGATGTTTGCTTCATCGGTAGCTGCACCAACGGACGATTGAGCGACCTGCGCGAAGCGGCCAAATTCGCCCGAGGCCGTCGCGTTTCTCAAGGCATAAAAGCCTTTATCGTCCCCGGTTCGGAAGACGTCAAAAAACAAGCCGAAGCTGAAGGATTAGACAAAATCTTTACCGAGGCGGGATTTGAATGGCGAGAGTCCGGATGTTCCATGTGTTTGGCCATGAATCCCGACAAATTACAAGGCGACCAAATCAGCGCCTCTTCTTCCAATCGCAACTTTAAAGGTCGTCAGGGTTCCTCAGAAGGTCGCACCTTATTAATGAGTCCGGCAATGGTGGTGGCGGCGGCAATTAATGGTACCGTCTCTGACGTGCGCGAACTGATATAACTGTCGGTGCAACATCATAAATTGCACCCGAAATTCCGGTGGGCAATGCCCACCTCATTTGCTTCTTAATTGCGATTCGCTAACTTAGCCGGCCTAGGCGGGCTTAAGTCGTTTACCTCCACCCTGACCCAGGGGCTTTTTCAGACCAATCTATCACCATAAGGAGTCATTCCATGAGCAGTAAAGTCCAACAAATTACCGGACCAGGAATTCCCTTAGTTGGCAACGATATCGATACCGATCGCATCATTCCCGCCCGCTTTTTGCGCTGCGTCACCTTTGATGGATTAGGCGAACAAGTCTTTAAAGACGATCGCGCCCAAGAAAACGGCGAACATTCTTTCGATAAACCGCAATATCAAGGCGCAAAACTGTTAGTCGTCAACGCAAATTTTGGCTGCGGATCCAGTCGCGAACATGCCCCGCAAGCCATCGCCCGCTGGGGCATTCAAGGCATTATCGGCGAAAGTTTTGCCGAAATTTTCTTTGGCAATTGTTTGGCGATGGGGGTTCCCTGCGTCACCGCCGATGCGGAAAGCATCCAAAAATTGCAAACCGCGATCGCCGCCCATCCGCAAACCGAAATCACCCTAGATTTAGTCGCCCTCAAAGTCCATTTTGGCCAAGAATTTACCCGGTCCGTGCATCTCCCCCCAGGGCCGCAGAAAGTCCTCAACGCCGGCACCTGGGACACCTGCGGGCAACTGGTTTCCCAAACCGACGCCATCCGCGAAACCGCCACTCGCTTGCCTTATTTAGCCTGGAGTTAAAATAGAAGATTAGGGGATATCGCCGGGGGTTTAAACCCGCCGGCCCCCCTCGCTTTCATTAACTCACCCAACGCTGAAAACACCATCGACTGATGCTGAATATTCCCGAAGTTCTCGCTCAAGAATTATCCCTGAATTTGTGGCAGGTGCAAAGTGCCCTGTCCCTGTTAGAAGAAGGAGCAACCATTCCTTTTATCGCCCGGTATCGCAAAGAACGAACCGGCACTTTAGATGAAACCCAGTTGCGCCACATTTCCGAACGATTTAACTATCTTACCGAACTGGAAAACCGCAAGCAAACGATTTTAGAGGCGATCGCGCAAACCGGAAAACTCACCGACGAACTAAAGGTTAAAATCGAATCCTGCCTGCAAAAAAACGAGCTTGAAGACCTCTATCTTCCCTTCCGACCCAAACGCCGCACCCGCGCCAGTATCGCGCGCGAAAAAGGCTTAGAACCCCTGGCAGAATTCATTAAAACCCTCAACATCAACAAAGCCTCAGCCTCCCTCGAAGCCGAAGCGCAAGCCTATATTTCTACAGAAAACAAAATCGAATCCGCCGCCGACGCCCTGCAAGGGGCTGCTGATATCTTAGCAGAAGAAGTGGCCGAACGCGCCGAATCCCGGGCGTATTTGCGGGATTATTTCTTGCGCGAAGCAGTCTTCACCTCTGGCATCAAAGCTGAAGACTATCCCGAAGGAACCACCAAGTTTGAAATGTATCGCAATTACACCGCCAAGGTGAAAGACATCGCGCCGCATAACCTGCTGGCATTGTTGCGCGGGGAAAGTGAAGGCATCGTGACGGTGAATTTGGAATTTAACGAAGCCGAGGTTTTGGCGTATCTCGAATCCAAAGAAATCCGCACCAAAGTGCCGGAAATTCGCAACTTTTATCGGGCGCTGGTGAAAGATGGGTTTCATCGGTTGATGAAAAATTCTTTAATTTCCGAGGTGCGATCGCTGAAAAAACAAGATGCGGATTTGGAGTCGGTAAAAACCTTTGAGGCTAACCTGCGCGAATTGTTACTATCTCCCCCAGCGGGAATGAAACCCACTATCGGCATCGATCCGGGATTTAGAACCGGTTGCAAAGTCGCAGTTCTCGATGAAACCGGGAAATTTTTAGAATATCAAACCATTTTTCCCCATCAAAGTCAAAAGCAGCGCCAAGATGCGGCGAAAACGATTAAAACCCTGATTGAAAAATACCACATCGAATCGATCGCGATCGGGAATGGCACGGCGGGACGCGAAACCGATGCCTTTATCGCTGAAGTGCTCAAAACCTGCGATCGCAAACCCACCAAAGTCATGGTCAACGAGTCCGGTGCTTCCATTTATTCCGCCAGCGATGTGGCACGTGAAGAGTTCCCCGAGTTGGATTTAACCGTGCGCGGTGCGATTAGTATCGGGCGGCGATTGCAAGACCCCCTGGCGGAATTGGTGAAAATCGACCCGAAATCGATTGGCGTGGGACAATATCAACACGATGTTGACCAAAAATTGCTCAAGAAAAAATTAGCCGAAACCGTAGAAAGTTGTGTCAACTATGTGGGCGTAGACTTGAATACCGCCTCGAAAGAATTGCTCACCGTAGTGTCGGGATTGACGCCCACTGTGGCCAAAAATATCATCCAATATCGCAACGATAATGGCGCGTTCAAAAATCGCCGTCAGTTGCTAAAGGTGGGCAAGTTAGGGCCGAAAACCTTCGAGCAAGCCGCAGGGTTTTTGCGAATTCGCGGCGGCGATAATCCCTTGGACAATACGGCGGTTCACCCGGAAAGTTATTATGTGGTCGAAGCGATCGCCTCGGATTTAAGCATTCCCTTAGACAACATCTCGAAAGCATCGCAGAAGTTCCAGTCCGTAAAACTTGATAAATACGTCACCGACTTGGTAGGAATTCCCACCCTGCGCGATATTATCGCCGAGTTGGAAAAACCGGGACGCGACCCACGCGCCGAGTTTAAATATGCCACCTTTAAAGAAGGCGTAAACGAGATTTCCGACCTGTCAGAAGGGATGGAATTAGAAGGGGTGGTGACTAATGTGGCAAACTTTGGCGCGTTTGTAGATATCGGCGTGCATCAAGATGGGTTGGTGCATATTTCCCAACTCGCCGATCGCTTTGTGGAAGATCCTAAAGAAATTGTCAAGGTAGGACAAGTGGTGAAGGTGCGTGTGTTATCCGTGGATGAAAAGTTAAAGCGGATTGGTTTGTCCATGCGATCGCTTCAGAAATCGCGACAACCCCGACGCTAAAATCGGCGGGGTTTGGGTGGGATTTCTGAAGCGCGATCGCCACCGGAAACGATTCCCCACCCAACCGCGCCGAGTGGTATGCTCGGCGTTGCCCATCATACTCAAGTAACTCGTGGCTTATAATAAAACAGCAACGCGCGTCAACTATTCCGGCAACTGCCAGAACGATTCGTCGCCCTCGAATGCAATTTTTATAAAATCAGTGAAATCAGCGCGTTGAAAGTCGCAAAATCCAGTCCACTATGAGTCAACAAAACAACCTAAAATTAACTCAAGATAAACTGCCGAAATGTGCGAGTGGAATCCAAGGTTTGGACGAAATCACGGGGGGTGGTTTGCCAAAGGGGCGTCCCACATTGGTATGCGGTTATGCCGGGTGTGGGAAAACCCTGCTGGCCATGCAATTTCTCGTCAATGGCGTGGTGAACTACGATGAACCCGGGGTTTTTGTCTCGTTTGAAGAATCGGCGGCAGAACTATGTCAAAATGTGGCGTCGTTGGGGTGGGATTTACCCGCGCTGATAGAGCAAGGAAAATTTGCCATCGACTACATTCATCTCGATCGCAGCGAAATCCAAGAAACGGGCGAATACAATCTAGAAGGGTTATTCATGCGACTGGCGATCGCCATCGATAAAGTGAAGGCAAAGCGCGTGGTTTTGGATACCTTAGAAGTGCTGTTTGGCGGCTTGGAAAATGGCGCGATCGTGCGATCGGAAATGCGGCGGTTATTTCGCTGGTTGAAAGAGCGCGGCGTCAGCGCGATCGTCACGGCGGAAAGCACAGACAACTCCCTGACGCGCCAAGGATTAGAAGAATTCGTGTCTGATTGCGTGATTCGCTTGGAACAGCATGTCAGCGATCGCATCGCCACCCGCACCTTACAAATTATCAAATATCGCGGATCGAAACATGGCACAAACCAGTATCCGTTTTTGATCCAACACCACGGCATTTCTGTGGTTCCGATCACTTCCCTCGCCTTAGACCATCAGGTGTCTAACGAACGCATTTCTACCGGCATTCCTCGCCTCGATACCATGCTTGGCGGAAAGGGATACTATCGCGGTAGCAGCATTTTAATTACCGGCACTGCCGGCACCGGAAAAAGCTCGATCGCCGCCCATTTTGCCCATGCCACCTGTCAGCGTGGGGAAAAATGTCTTTACATTGCTTTCGAGGAATCCGCTAATCAAATTATCCGCAATATGCGATCGGTTGGTCTGGAGTTGGAAGGTTGCGTCACGGAAAATCGGCTCAAATTTCAAGCGGCGCGTCCCACTCTTTATGGGTTAGAAATGCACTTGGTCAATTTATATGGATTAGTCCGCGATTTTCATCCCAGCGTGGTGATTATCGATCCGATTTCTAACCTCGAATCGGTGGGAAACGCTTTTGAGGTCAAGTCATTTCTGATGCGTTTGATTGATTTCCTCAAAACGCAATGCATTACCACTTTAGTAACCAGTCTGACCCAAGGCGGCGAACCCCTCGAACATACCGATGCTGGGGTTTCTTCGTTAATGGATACTTGGTTGGTGCTGCGCGATGTGGAAATCCACGGCGAACGCAATCGCTTGCTTTATGCTATTAAGTCTCGCGGAATGCAACACTCGAACCAAGTGCGCGAGTTCCGCTTGAGCGATCGCGGGTTGGAATTAGTTGATGTGTATCTCGGTGCGAAAGGCATACTCACGGGCACAGCGCGATCGCAGCAAGAATTTGAGGAAAAAACTCAAGCCTGGATGCGCCAACAAGAACTACAGAAGAAACAACGGGACATCGAACGCAAACGCGCCCTGATGGATGCCCAAATTAAAGCCTTACAAGTGGACTTTGAGTCGGAACAAGAAGAGTTTGAACGGCTTTTGGAAGGGGAACAAATCAAAGAAAAAATTCGCCTGGACAACGAACAACAAATTGCCGAAAGTCGTTATGCCGATCCGGATCGGGAGGATTCGGGTGAATCTTCCTAAGATTTGGTAAGATGAAAGGGACAGCGCGATCGCGGAAACTCCAATCCCACGAAACTCTACTGTTTCTCGAACCTTCCGGGTGAGACAACATTCACAACCCTTTCCCCTCGCGGAAATTCCCGCTCTTTCCGATGTGCCCATCCCCCACACCGAACTCATTTCCCGCTTCCGATGCTCTTCCCCCACCCCACATACTACCGTTGCAGGGCAATGCGTAACTCGCCAACATGGCGGAGATAATCAAAACTCGCTGGATTTATTATTAAGTCGCTTTTTAATAACAGGAGAAACATGAAAAATCCCCCGAATAATAACGAATCAAAAGACGTTTTTGAAGAATTTTTTGAGCGTCGCCAACAGGAAAAATACGTTTTGCGCTTATATATTGCCGGCGAAACGCCCCATTCAATCCGTGCCTTTAAAAAAATTAAGGAAATCTGCGAAACCTACCTGAAAGGACGTTACGAACTGGAAGTTATTGATATTTACGAAAACCCGGAATTGATGGAAGAAGAACAGGTGGTTGCCATTCCCACCTTAATCAAGAAACTCCCACCGCCTTTACAGAAGTTTATCGGCGATATGGCAAATACTGAAAAAATTCTGATCGGGTTGGATCTGCTTCCTTATTAAATCCCAATCTCAGATTTTCCGTCCTCTCCTTATCGCCCTTCGGGAGGGGAGAAAAACTAAACATTGAAAACGTCAAATTTACCCATTAATTTTCAATTTTCAATTTCTCATTAAAAATTGCTCAATTCTGAATTCTCAATTCTTTCCCTGACATGACCCCGAAGGGGAGCACAACTAAGAATTGAGAACGTCCAAACAATTTCCTTCTTAATTCTTAATTTTTAATTCTTGCTCTCCCCCTCGGAGACAACCAGAGAAAAATTGAGGGGCAATTCCTTAACTCTTAGGGTGGTTTTCGGGACGAGTACAAGCGTTAAGGAATGCAACACTTGTCCTGGCGCGATCTCCCCTACCGACTGCCGCCGTTGCCACCCAACATTCGTATTCCTTCCACAGCTTGGCGGTACGGTTCCACCTTTTCCGAATAATCGATCGGCAGAACCGCCACCACATTTTCGTGAGGACGCGGGATAATCACCCAGGATTCCAGAGTGGCCCCATAGGTCGCTTCTGCCGCCGCCACCCCCGCATCCATTGCGGTTTTCACTTCCGAGACATCCCCGCGAATCATCACCGTAAAGCGCGCACTCCCCACCCGGATATAGCCCACCAGGGTCACGCGCCCTGCTTTCACCATCGCGTCTGCTGCTGCTAGAATCCCCGGAAAACCTCTAGTTTCAATTGCTCCAACCGCTTGTGGTGTTGGCATCGTCTATCTCCTAAATTAACAAAAACTGTAACAATTCCCTGGCCTTATTGTACCCATTTCCTCGCCGATCGGAAGGGAAATTTTCGCGTAGGTTGACCGTTCGAACCGACTGTCTGTAGGAGGTGCTTTCTCATCGCCACTGTTCCACCGCTTCGGTGTACTCGAAGGGCAGCACATCCACCACATTTTCTGGCGGATTGGGTACGATATAGTGAGTCACCAGCTTTCCGCCGTAGACCTTCTCCGCCGCTTCGATGCCCGCCTCCATTGCGGGTTTCACCTCGGAAATCGGTCCGCGAATCGCCACGACAAACTCGCCTTTTTCCGCAATGTCGTAATACACCAAGGTAACTCGACCCCCTTTTACCATCGCGTCGGCGGCGGCAAGTATTGACGGAAAACCTATTGTTTGAATCAGTCCAACGGCAGCAGGCATTCGCGCTCTCCTCAATCAATGGAAGGTTTACTCTAATTCTAAGCCTTTTTTACCACATTTTTAAGCCCCGGAGGTTGCTGGCGCGCCAGTGTGGCCGATGTTATAGCAGTTCTCATATGGGTGAGGTAACGATTTTTTTACCTCGGAGGTGCATTTCAAGGTTGGGACTATTCGGCTGCGGATCGCATCAAGCAACAGACCTGCTATATTTCACCACCACCACGCGATCGGTGGAAAAAA
>NZ_JAYFEQ010000498.1:0-331 GCF_055795085.1 Phormidium sp. CCY1219
GCTTGCGGATGGTTTCCTACTCAGGATATCGACCAAATTTCCTGAGAGCAACAACGGAGGTTACTTCGTTCCGAATGCCGATTGTTTGTGTCCTTAGGACGCCACTTTACGCCGGGTTTCTTTCGAGTGTGTGAAAGGTCGACATCCCACTCGCCTTCCCTTTATCCTTCACCTTTTGGTTCCAGCGTTTCAGTCTAATTTTCGCTGGTTTATGATATCGACGCCTCAAACATGGCTTCGTATTCCTATCCATTGACACTTGCTCGATGGAGTACCTGCTTAGACTCAGGCTTAACCACCTTTCCTCCCCGCTTCACGGATTGATGACCAG
>NZ_JAYFEQ010000499.1:0-13239 GCF_055795085.1 Phormidium sp. CCY1219
AAGGCCCTTTTGGAACCTTACCCTGCCCACGTTTCGGAGATTTTCCTTGACTTTTGGCAGGAACGAATCGCACGTTAACTTTCTTATTTTAACATGGTTTGTTTTGTGCTTTGTTGCCAAAAAACTTGACAATATTGCGGGTTATGTGGTAAGCATGACCCTAGATAGAAAACTGGAAGTTTTACCCCACATTATCAAAAAGGCCAGCTTCTCTGTTGAACTAAAAATATGAATTGCTCCGGTAGTGGGGTGGAGTTCGAGATGGAAAAAGCCGATAAGAGGAAAATCGTAATATGCGTCATTGGAAATTACTAAACGCTTTGGGAACTGCCATCGCGATCGCCCTATTCGCGATGGTGACATTGGGCATACCGGGTGTGGCGATCGCCCGAGAATCGGGCAACGAAATCGAAACGGCTGCAATCAGGGGCGGGATGAAATTTTCCCCACCCGTTCCTCAATTTATTGCGCGAGTGAAATCCGCAGAAGAGACATTTAATTCACCCCGGGAAAACTCTAAGCCCGTGGAAGATTTGAGAGATGGAAACTATCGCTATTGTACCAGTGAATTGCCCGAAGCAGTAGTAACAGATGAAGAGTTAAAAGAAGTCGGCGGCTATTGCTTTTTGTTCCGCAAAGAAGGCAATAAAGTGCTCGGTAATTTATTCGATTTAGAATCGGATAATCTAATTTGCCTTGATGGGCGAGTGAAGGGCAATGCGGTGAGCGGAGTTGCCGCGCAAGATATGGCAGGGAATCCGGCAAAAGTGGTGAGCGATACCGAAGATTTTGCGCCGTGGGATTGGGAACAAAATCTGAAAGTCCGTGGCGGAAAAGTGATGGGAAATAAAATTAAGTATTACAGTGCTTTGTTAGATTTGAATGAGTTTCAGCGTTATAATGCGGGGAAGGAATTGCCGCCGAAGACTTGTCCCTAAATGAGTGAGAATGGGACATGGGCGGCGATAATTGCGGGAAATTGAAGCAGGACAACTTTCCAGCGGGTGCTAGGGGGGAGATTGCCCCGGATGCGGTGGATCGAGTTTTGGGCAGGCGATCGCCTCCCTGGCGCAGGGGGTTGACGCTACAAATGTCAGACGGCGATCTGCTTGAGGGAATCGGTCAATCGAGCAAATAATAGGGAATCGAGCCAAAATTTCTTCCCGATGGGGGATAGCCAGATGTGGCATAGTCGTGCAAAATAAGATCGAGTGTAGTAAATAGGTTTAACTATGGCAGTGAAATTAAACGTTCCTTCAATGGTTTGTGAAAGTTGTGTCGAGAAAGTCACCGACGCCTTGAAAACAGTGGACGCAGATGCTAAAGTAAACGTGGATTTAAGTAGCAAACAGGTCACCATCGACTCGGAAGCTTCCCCCGAATCTTTTGAACAGGCAATTACTGCGGCGGGATATCAAGTCAACGAAGTATAACCCGCATTTCTGAGAATTGATGACAAGAGAAAGGCGCGAGCGATCGCGCCTTTACGACACTGTTTGACTAGCTATAGGTGAAAAAAATCAGCGATCGCGAGCATCTTTGAATACTTATGACATTTGGTCACGAACCCCCAACTTTACTGAAGCACCGCCTGTCTTATTCCGGGCGCAAATTTGGCTTTGATGTCAGTCGGTTGCGCCTTCCCAACGGTGTAGAAGGTGACTGGGAATGCATTCGCCATCCAGGCGGAGCATTGTGCATTCCCGTCACTACAGAAGGCAAACTGGTACTGGTGCGCCAATATCGATTTGCCGTGCAAGGACGGTTATTAGAATTTCCTGCCGGCACTGTAGAACCCGACGAAACGCCCCTAGAAACCGTGCAGCGCGAAATCGAAGAAGAAACCGGATATCGCGGCCATCAATGGGAAAAATTGGGAGAATTTTTCTTAGCACCCGGTTATTCCGACGAAGTTATTTATGCTTTCCTCGCCCGAGATTTAGAGAAGCTGGATGCGCCACAAAATCTAGACGAAGACGAGGATATGGAAACGGTTTTGATGACGCCGCAAGAATTAGAACAAGCCATTCAGATTGGAAGTCCGGTGGATTCCAAATCGATTTCTAGCTTCTTCTTGGCGCGGTCTTACTTGAACCTGAATCTGTAAGCGCTGTAGGGCACAAGGTCGGTTTTGCTGTTCGTTTGCGATCTAACCCCCACATGAGGCGTAGGGTGGGCATTGCCCACCTGAGAATTTAAAACCACCTCCGAACGAGAAAACGACCTTCGGGAGAAGGAATCGCGCGATCGCCCTAACTCCCTTTCGCAGCGGAAAAATTTCCCGGGACTTGCAGTTTATCCCAATGCAGCGTAAAATAAAGAGTTCTGGCAGATAAGCCCCAGTTTAGCGGCTGGAGCGAATACCTCGGAACTTGACCCCTGACCGAACAGAAAGTTGCCCCCGTGCAAGGCTTTTGGTGGCGAGGGTCAAGGCGGATCGGTGCGACTGCACGCGCCTCCATTCTTCAACAAGCCCCCAGAGTAGACAATAGGAACCATTATGGCAAAACGAGTTCAAATCGTCTTGAATCAAGATGTTAGAAAGCTGGGTAAATCTGGCGATCTAGTCGAAGTTGCCCCAGGCTATGCGCGCAATTATTTAATTCCTCAAGGACTGGCGGTTCGCACCACCCCTGGGATTCTCAAACAGGTAGAAATCCGCAGGGAAAAAGAACGTCAGCGCTTGATTGAAGAAAAACAACAAGCCCAATCTCGCAAAACCGCCCTGGAAACCGTGGGTCGGTTTTCGATCGCCAAGCAAGTGGGCGAAGGCGATGCCATTTTCGGGACCGTCACCGATCGCGAAGTGGCAGAAGTTATCCAGACCACCACTAATATGGAAGTCGATCGCCGAGGGATTACCCTGCCCGATATTAGCAAAACCGGTTTCTACAAAGCTGAGGTCAAACTTCACCCCGAAGTCACCGCCGAGATTGAAATTCAGGTGGTTCCTAGCTAGTTGAAAGCACTCGCGATCGACCCTTCCCTAGCCGATTTTTCCAAAGTCGCGAGAATCGCAATCGCGTTTGTAAAATTAAAGCGACGCGACGATTCATAGCGCTTCTGACGGTGAGTGCGGGACGATCGTCTTTGCAGGGGCGCACCGCCGTGCGCCCTCACCGGATTTCCCCCGACCCGAAGCCAAGTAAAACAGCTCCAATCGCGTCTTTACCCCACACCAAAGCGAGTCTCTATTGTGGTTGACAAACGGAACTTACCAGCCGATAGCGATCGCCTACCCCCGCAAAATATCGATGCGGAAGAAAGTATTTTAGGCGGTATTCTCCTCGATCCAGAAGCGATTAACCGGGTGGTCGATCGCCTGGTTCCCGAAGCCTTTTCCATCGAATCCCACCAAAATATTTACAACGCCGCGATCGCCCTTCATACCCAAGGCAAACCCACGGATTTAATGACCGTCACCAGTTGGTTAGCCGACCGCAAACTCCTGGAAAAAGTCGGCGGTCAAAGCAAACTCGCCCAACTGGTCGAACGTACCGTTTCCGCCGTGAATATCGACCAATATGCCGAACTGGTGGTCGATAAATACATGCGGCGAAAGTTAATCCATGCCGGCCATGAAATTGCCGAATTGGGGTACGAAACCACCCAAGAACTCCCCATTATCCTCGATCGCGCCGAACAAAAAGTTTTTAGCCTCACTCAAGACCGTCCGCAACAAGGGTTAGTCCCGATTTCTGAAACCTTAGTTGACGCTTTCCAAACCATCGAAACGCACCAGCAAGGGTTAGCACTCCCCGGTCTTCCTTGCAACTTTTACGATTTAGATGCAATGACTGGAGGCTTCCAGCGCGCCGATTTGATTATCGTGGCGGGTAGACCTTCAATGGGAAAATGTCTCTCGTCGTTATCTGAAATTCTGTTAAGCGATGGAACTGTTTCTACCATCGAAAACATCTTTCATAAACAGCAGGCAGAATTATTCACCTTAGCCGATAACTGGAACTTTACCTTAACGCAACCCTGTGCTTTTGTCGATGATGGCATCAAACCCGTGTTTCGCGTCACCACGGGTTTGGGTCGGTTCATCGAAACTACCCTCACCCATCCGTATTTGACCCCCAAAGGATGGCGCAAACTCTCCGAATTGAAACCGGGAGATAAAATAGCCGTCCCGCGCAAACTGGCGGTGTTTGGCACCGAAACCCGGCGCGAATGTGAAGTCAAACTGCTGGCGTATTGCATAGGAAATGGTGATTTCGCCTATGATAATCGGGGGAACATCAATAGTAATTATTTCATTATAAGCGATTTTCAAGAAACAGTCAAGGAATTTTGCCAAATTAAATCGGAGAGTTGCAATCACCCAATTCGGAGGGTGGGAAATGCCCAGCAGAACCTCTGTTTAAAATGGCGAGAAACAAATGGCATCAGTCCGATAACAATTAGCCCTGCAACCACAGATAACCCGTCTTTGATTGGCGATTGTGGGCAAGAAGAAACCCAGATAGATTGCCTGAAAAGCTGGCTGGAAGATATGGGATTGTGGGGGAAAGCTTCTGCTCAAATAACGATTCCGTCAATTGTATTTAAGTTAACGCGATCGCAGATTGCTCTATTCCTGAATCGCCTATTTGCCAGCAGTGGATGGGTGTCGGTACTGACTCACGGTGAAACAGAAATCGCCTGGGCAACCCTCAGCGAAAAACTAGCACGACAGGTGCAACATCTTTTACTGCGCTTCGGCATTATTTCCGCCCTGAAAACAAGCGCGGTTAACGCCAATGATAGCTGCCAAATCGGTTGGAAATTGGAGATTACCGAACTGAACTCGCTGCAAACCTTTATGTCTCAAATCGGGATGTGGGGTAAAGAAGCAGCGATCGCCAAAGTTGCCGCAGTGGTTGCGAGTCAAAACTATGGCCAACAACGCAAGGGAATTCCGGGTGAAATTGGCGATAAAATTGCTGTTAAAGGCGATGCGAACGAGGCAATTGCAGGGTTTAGCGAGAATAAAAAAGATAATAAATACTCAGTGTTGGGTGAACAAACTGGGGGGATACAGAGCCTCGTTTGGGGCGCTACCAGGCGGATATTGGTAACGAATTATGGGAGTAATTATGGGAGTTTTTGTGATAATTTGCTTGTCAAGCAACAGACAATCGGCGAGATTTACTGGGATGAAATAACCGAAATTTGCTCGATGGGAGAGCAGCAGGTTTATGACCTGACGATTCCCAAAACTCATAACTTTGTGGCCAACGATATTTGCGTACACAATACCAGTTTTGCCATGAATATCGGGCGAAATATTGCGGATTTTCATCAATTGCCCGTAGCGATTTTTAGCTTAGAAATGTCTAAAGATCAGCTCGTGCAACGGATGCTAGCCGGTGAGGCGGGAATTGAAAGCAATCGATTGCGCGCGGGGCGGATTTCGCAGACGGAATGGGAACCGTTAAGCCAAGCGATCGGGCATTTATCCGAGTTGCCGATATTTATTGACGATACGCCGAATATTACCGTCACCGAAATGCGCTCCAAATGTCGGCGATTGCAAGCGGAACAAGGCGGGGAAATGGGGTTAATTTTGCTCGATTACTTGCAATTAATGGAAGGAAGCAACCCGGATAACCGGGTGCAAGAATTGTCGAGAATTACCCGCAGTTTAAAAGGGTTGGCGAGAGAATTGAACGTGCCGATTATTACCTTGTCGCAGCTCAGTCGTGGGGTAGAAGCGCGGACAAACAAACGTCCGATGATGTCGGATTTGCGCGAGTCGGGGTGTTTGAGTGGGGAAAGCGCGATCGCATTAGCCGATCGCCCAGTAGAAGTGCCGATTCGCGAATTAGTAGGACAAGCCGGTTTTGCGGTTTGGGGGCTAAATGAAGCCACAATGCGCTTAGAACCGGCCAAGGTTAGCCATGCATTTTGTACCGGGGTCAAACCCGTTTTTACCCTAAAAACGCGCAGGGGGCAAAAGATTCGCGCCACCGGGAATCACCAGTTTTTAACAGTGGAGGGATGGAAGCGACTCGATGAAATAGGAAAGCGCGATCGCCTTGCATTACCCGATAGATTGCCCAATTTCGCAACTGAATTCCCAGGGGTAAGAACCGGGAAGGGTAGTGGCGAGATTTACTGGGATGAAATTGTGGCGATCGCACCCGATGGCGAAACAGAAGTATTCGATTTAACCGTCCCCGGTTATCATAATTTTATTGCCAATCAGATGGTGGTGCATAATTCTATCGAGCAAGATGCTGATATTGTAATCATGCTTTATCGAGAAGAATACTATATGCCCGATACACCCGATCGCGGATTGGCGGAAATTATTGTCACCAAACATCGGAATGGTCCGACGGGTACGGTGAAACTCCTATTCGATTCGCAATTTACGAAGTTTAAGAATTTGGCTAGACCGCAACAACATTATTGATAAAATAGAGGTGGCAATGGTTCGCAGGGGAGAAGCTTTTCGCATGGCAAAATCATCGGAGTATCGAGGGTGGGAACTGACCGAAGCAGAACGAGAGGTTTACAGAAAGCGTTCCCAAGCATCCAGTGCAGCAAAAGCCAAAGCCCTGCGAGGAGAGGGGGAAAAACCGATTTATGCGATAAATGTGCCGCAACTCGATCCAGACCGATTGATGCCCAGGTTGGCGCAGAATGGATGGCGATCGCTCTCTTTATTCAGTGGCGGTGGCGGGTTAGATTTGGGATTTGAAAAAGCCGGATTTACTCATGTAGCGGCGTATGAAATTCTTCCCGAGGCGGGCAAAACCCTGGGTCAAAATCGCCCGCAATGGAACATTTTTGCTGGGGAAAAAGGAGACGTCACCAAAATCGATTGGCGAAGGTATCGCAGGGAGGTGGATATCTTGCACGGGGGGCCGCCTTGTCAACCCTTTTCCGTAGCGGGTCGCCAAAAAGGGAAACAAGATAGTCGGGATATGTTTCCCGAGTTTATCCGCGCCGTGTTAGAAATCGAACCGTTAGTATTTGTGGCCGAAAACGTGCCTGCATTGCTGGGAAAGAAGTTTCGGGGCTATGTGCAAGAAGCGATCGCAAGTCCTCTCCGCGAAAAATATGACTTAAAAACCTTTGTTTTATCTGCGCCAGATTTTGGAATTCCGCAAACGCGAAACCGGGTATTTTTTGTGGGATTTCGCGATCGAAAAATGGCGGAACAATATCACCCACCCCAACCGACCCACCAGTGGCAACATTTATCGCCAAAAAAGCCATTAACACCCATTCAGCTTAATCTTTTTTCCAGTTTAGAACAGGCAAATTTACAGCCCTGCATGGGGGTTCGCCAAGCCTTGGGATTGCCAGATATTGGCTTTGATGGGTTAGCTCCAACCCTTCGCAGTGGCCTCACCGGTCCGCGTCATACCACGTCAGTGTTGAGCAGCGTTTCCGCGCAAAAAGTCTGGGAAAAACTACAGATTTGGCCGAATGGAGTGGCCGCCACGCGGGAAAAAGCACATTTATTTGTGGCAAAAAACCATCATTTTCGGTTATCGGTGGCAGATTGTGCAATAATACAGGGATTTCCCGAGTCCTGGCCAATTTATGGGGCGGTGTATGTGGCATTGGGTCAGATTGGAAATGCCGTTGCGCCGCCAATGGCGTATCAGGTGGCGCAATCGATCGCTCAAGTATTATCCTGAAGTGCTTCGTAAACCAGTTCTCGCAGGCGCTGAGCGTGGTTGTTCGTGATGCGTTCCCGTCCCTCAAAATATGAAGCCGGAATATGGGGGTTGTTCAGCCTCGCGCCTCTTTCAATCAAATATCGGCATCTGTCCTGCAAAATGGAAAGCATTCTTTCGGGAGAGTACCCAGAATCTCGATCCATTTTGGCGCGGTATTCCTGTATCCTGTATTGTCGCTTATGGAGTTTTTTGGCATCTTCAAGGGTGTAGAATTCTTTCTTGCCAACAATTTCGTAAAGTACAGACAGCGTAAGTCGTTCAGGTGCAAGTTGAGCAAGTTTACAATCATAAAGGATATAGGCTTCCTTCTGGGCAATCCACGGAGCCATTGATTTAGGCGAACCATAAAAGCAGTAGTTCAGTAGTTTGCCTCCCGAACTATAGAAGCCAAATAACCAGTGTTTACCCTGCCATTTTCTAATATGCTCTATACCAAAGTCTCGAACAGTTGTCACAGAAGACTTGGTGCTGGACTTTAATTCAAATTCCACCTTCTGTCCGTTTAAGCTTAAGATGGCGTCCGTGCCGCTCCGAGTTGGGTTCTCTGGTCTTTCTAGTTGAAAGAGTTCAATCAAAAAAGTTTCACGAATATCATCTTGAACGGTCATGGTTGGTGCCCTTATGTTACCAGAGATTTTCCCAGGAGTGACGAGAGGAAGAGGAAAAACGATCGGCGCAAATTAGCCTCTCCCAATCGGCTGTGAAATCCGACGGAGAGAGGCACAACCGTCCCAATTTTACCCAGCAATTCTGAGCAGTTCGACATCGAAAATAAGGGTAGCGTTAGGGGGAATGACTCCACCTGCACCGCGTTCGCCGTACCCTAATTCTGGGGGAATAATCAGCTTGCGGCGTCCGCCAACTTTCATATCGGCGATACCTTCATCCCAACCTTTGATGACTTGACCGACACCGAGTTTAAAAGACAAAGGCTGATTGCGATCGCGCGAACTGTCAAACTTCGTGCCATCTTCGAGGGTACCGGTGTAGTGAACCACCACGGTTTGACCCGGTTGGGGAGACGCACCGGTTCCTTCCTCTAACAGGACGTACTGGAGACCTGTTGGAGTTGTGACCACATTTTCTTCCGTATTTTCCACTTGTTTGGTTTCCGTTTCGGCGCGAGCAATCTGACTTTGGGGGGTTAGTCGTTGAGCCAGCAGGGATTTGCTGGGTCTAGAAACTTCTGCGGTGGGTTGGGTATCGCTCATGGGTTCAGCGATCGCCTGGTTAGAGCGATCGCTCAGTTGAGCGACAACTATCACCAAAACGCAGACGAGCATTACCCCCATGCTGATTAAAATTTCTCGCACAATCAGTCCTCCTGAGTAGACTCAACTGGCTCCTGGCGCGCGGTGAGGAATCTCAAACCGTTCGCGTAGGAGCCTCGATCCCTACTCTATCGTCAAATGACCGTTCTCGAACTGAGGAGGATGGGTTTGTTTGTCTGAGGGTTTGAGCAACCAGAAACGAGGGCGATCGCCGCGACTCAACGCCAGCGCTTATTTTCCAAATCCCGAACTTGTCGTTCTAAGCGATCGAGTCGTCCGCGCAGTTCATCCATTTCGGCTTGACGCGGAACCCCGAGATCCTGCATCACATTGCGAATCTGGCGTTGCACTTGCACCTCAAAATTCCCTTGTTCCGACTTCATCTGCTCCATGATGTCCTCGACAAAGGTTTTCGCTTGGTCGGGATGGAGTTTTCCCTCTTGCACCCACTGGTCGCTAACTTCCCGGATTTTTTCTGCCACCAAAGAGGTGGTGCCAATGCCGATCAAAAGGAGCTGCTTGAGCAGATTATTGTTATCCATAGGTTTTTCCTGTGACTTGGCTGAAAATACCCCGCTAACCTGGCCGTTGCAGATTAGCCGAGTCTTAACTCAATTTTGGCGTACAGTTCTATTTTGGGATATCCTATCCGATCGCGACGCCCACCGCACCCCTGCGCTTCGGTGGCGAAATGAATCACAGGGTAAAGTTGAAAGAGTGAAGCGTTTATCCTGTAATCTGCAGTTTGGCCAACATGTCTGAGTGTCCGAAGTGCCACCAACCCATCGATACCCAAGCCACTAATTGTCCCTATTGCCGCACTCCGCTCAAGGGGTTCGGTCATGCGGGGATTCCCTTGCATCGCTCTACCAGTGATGAATATCTGTGCGTAAGCTGCACCTATCACGAAGACGATACCTGCAATTTTCCCCAACGTCCCTATGCCAAGACCTGTACCCTTTACCACGATAAGTCCGAACCCCTAGTCGTCCCACCCCCCCAATACCAGAGCAGGAATCCTCTGATGCGGCTACAACGGTGGTGGAAACGACATCCTGCCGCGATCGCCCTCGGCGCTATCGTGCTGGTGAGTTTGCTTCTGGCACTGGGGCGCTAGAGCGATGCGGCTTCAATTGCCCCACCGTGGCGAATCATTACCACATTTTTTGATAATTGTCAAGGCAAAATGGGAAATTCACCGAAAAATTATCGGCCTTCTACCTGAGCAATCAACCCATCGAGCGATCGCTGCATTTCAGTGCAGACGCGATCGTAACACTGCTGCACGTAAGCGCGATCGTTGGCCGCCTCCCGACCGCTACGCTCAAACACAATTGGTTCGCACACCCGGGTGTGAATCTGCACCGGTAGGGGCAAATTCGGCAACGGACCGATCGCCACCCCCCAAGGCAATCCCAAATAAATCGGAAACACCAACGGATCCACCCCCAATAACCAGGGCATCCCCCATTCATGCAACTGCTTTATCCAGTCATAGCAATTCGCCAGCACAATTAACGTATCGTGTGCCCCATGAGAAATAATCGGCACGATCGGGGCAGCTTCGCGCAGAGCCAGCTTAATAAACCCCTGACGTCCGGCAAAGTAAATTCGATCGCGCATGGAATGAGGGCGAAAGGTATCTTCTGCACCACCGGGATAAACCAGTACCGCCGCCTCCTTTTGCAACGCGGCGATCGCCATTCTCGGATTCGCGCGCAGCGCCCCACAGCGGACCGCCTGTCGAGCAATTTCTGGCGGAAATGCCTTCCACACCGTTGGGTGCATCAGTCCGTATGTAAGGCGGTGCGTCCCTTCGCGACGATACCAATCATACATCAACATAAACATATCCGGTGCCGCTAAACCCCCATTATGGGAACCTACCACCAGCATTTTCCCCGAAGATGGCACGTGATGCCATCCATCGGTTTCCACACGGAAGTAGTAGCGATAGAGCCATTCCCAAATCGGTAAATAGGATTCAATGACCTGCGGGTCGCGCTGGTCTAACGAGCGACCATCAAAGGGATGGCGATCGCCCTCCTGAAAAAACCTCTCAAATTGGCCAAACAACAGTTTTCACATCCCCCAGATACGGTGATTGCGTCTTTTAGCATAATCTCCCCCGTGCGGGTGCGACAAACCCATCCCGGTTTCCAGTCCTTTCCAAGAGGATTTTCTCGCACCCAACCCCCTGCATCTGTCGTGCCAAAACCGGGCGAAAATGTCCATAACCTCGTGATATGGGCGTAACATCCGCTTCACATCCTCTGTTTACAGTAAGAATTGTCAGGCAAGGAACCGAGTCGAGACGCATAACCGCAAAGGTTCTGGTGAGTCTGAAGTTTGAGTCAAAACCCAGAGTTGTCGCCACTGAACTTCACAGACAACCTCTCTCTACTCGGAAGCAGGAAATAAACCGCAGGAGAACCGACACATGAAAACCCTTAATTCCGATTTCAATCGCGATTCACAACAATTGAATACCGCTTCCCATCAAGGTTCTGCCCCTCAGTGGCAAAAACCGTTCGCTTATTTATCCATGTTCCTGTTTGGTGCAGGCGTCACTTTGACTGGCGCGCAATTGCTGAAAGCACAGAATCCCGTTTCCTCCGCGATCGCTACTCCTCCCGCCTCTGCAGCACCTAGAACGCCGGAGGTGCAAACCCGGTTGCCTTTACCCTCCGATGCCAACTTTATCTCTTCCGTAGTGGAGCAAGTCGGGCCGGCGGTGGTGCGGATCGATGCGTCGAAAACTGTGAAGGCGGAAGTGCCAGAAGTGTTTAAAGATCCGTTTTTCCGTCGCTTCTTTGGCGATCGCGTGCCGATGGAACCGCAAGAGCGTGTGGTTAGTGGTACCGGTTCTGGTTTCATCGTCAATTCCAACGGTCGGATTTTGACCAACGCCCATGTGGTGGACGGTGCGGATACGGTGGATGTGGTCTTAAAAGATGGTCGCACCTTCACCGGGAAAGTGTTGGGAACTGACCCAGTAACCGATGTGGCGGTGGTGGAAATTGATGCGACGAATTTGCCTACGGTGAAAGTGGGGGATTCGCAACGACTGCAACCGGGAGAATGGGCGATCGCGATCGGCAATCCCCTCGGTTTGGATAATACCGTCACCGTGGGAATTATCAGCGCTACAGGTCGCAGCAGTTCTCAAGTGGGCGTTCCGGATAAGCGAGTTAACTTCATTCAAACCGACGCCGCTATCAACCCGGGTAACTCCGGCGGTCCTTTGCTCAATCAGCGCGGAGAAGTGATCGGCATGAACACGGCGATTATTCAAGGCGCGCAAGGTCTCGGTTTTGCTATTCCCATCAATCGCGCCCAAGATATTTCCGATCGCTTAATCGCCAATGGTGAAGTGGAGCATCCCTACTTGGGCATTCAAATGGTGGAACTCTCCGCCGAACTGAAAGCACAAATTAATCGGGATCCGAATTCCGCTCTGACGGTGGATGAAGAACAAGGCATTTTAATCGTTAAAGTGATGCCCGATTCCCCCGCCGCTGAGGGAGGACTGCGAGCCGGTGATGTGATTCAAAAGATTAACGGTGAACTCGTCGCCGATGCCAGCGCGGTGCAACAGCAAGTAGAAGCCAGTCGCGTGGGGAGTACCCTGCAAGTCGAAGTTATCCGCAACGGTCAGATGCTTAACGTTTCGGTTCGCCCCGGTGCGATTCCCACGGCTAAAGCTGGCAATTAATGATGATTTAATTGGCTAATCATCGAAACTGGTTGGGTGGGCATTGCCCACCTAATTTTTGTTTTTTATTAAATTTTAAGCCTATAATTATACCATTTTTCGATAAAAATGTGGTTCCTCCGAAACGGGGATGCAAAAACTTTAGGAAATACCAGGCAAAAGCCAGACTGGGCAAGAGTTTGAGTTTTTGATAAATTGGTTTTGTATCCGGTTAGCGTTAACTCTTTCTGTAAGGGTATTTTCGCGATTTTTACCATACTAGGTTCGTAGGTTCGGTAGAACCAAAAATGTTAGAGTTCACCACCTACAGACCCCGCTCAAAGAAGCGATAAATCGAGACGCAATCAGAACCTGTCTCTACAAGCGGGGAAGTCGGAAGACAGGGAAATAACCATCAAGCGAACGCAATGGTTTTTTTCCAGCCCTGGAGTAGTAGTAGGGAAATAACCATTAAGCGAACGCAATGGTTTTTTTCCAGCCCTGGAGTAGTAGTAGGGAAATAACCATTAAGCCAACGCAATGGTTTTTTCCAGCCCGGGATTGGACTGTTGGCGAAATAACCATTAAGCGA
>NZ_JAYFEQ010000500.1:0-7800 GCF_055795085.1 Phormidium sp. CCY1219
TTGCGAGTCGGATTTTACCTTGTTTTTCTGTAGGTTGTCAGTTTGGCGTAAATTTCATAAAATTAAACCATCGGGAGTGGTTTAAATTGGCGCGCCCTGGTTTCAATTATAGCCAAATCGGGGAGAACGCGATCGCGCCAGAAAAATCCCGCGCCCACCTCTAACGTTATCCCTCAATTCTAACTCACTGTTCTATAGGAGATAAAACCATGTCTTCTCCCTTTCCTGGAATGGATCTGTACTTAGAAAATCCCGAAATTTGGCCCTCAGTTCACAATCGATTGATTGTCGCCCTGGCGGATGCCCTGACGCCACAAGTGGTGCCGAAATATTTCGTCGATATCGAACAAATAATTTATGAAATTAGCGGCGATGCCTCGCTTTTAGTGGGCATTCCCGATGTGACGGTGCAAGGCGGAAAAGGAGGAAATGCGCCCTTAGAAGAATCGGCAGTTGCAGTGGCATCACCGCCTACGCCGATGACTGTAGATGTGCCCATGCCAGAGAGAATCAAACAAAGCTATTTAGAAGTTCGAGAACGGGAAAGCCAAAAGGTGATAGCGGCGATTGACATCCTATCTCCTGTGAATAAAACGGCGGGAAGAGGGCGAGAAAAATACGAAAGCAAACGGTTGAAAATTTTGGGCAGTAGCACGCATTTAATCGAAATCGATTTGTTGCGAAGTGGGGCACCGATGCGGGGGTGCGAGGTGGCGGGGGAATGTGACTATCGGATTTTAGTCAGTGGCAGCGATCGCCGCCCAAAAGCAGATTTATATGCTTTTATCATTCGCCATCAATTGCCCCAGTTTTCTTTGCCTTTGCAAAGGGAAGATGCGGAACCGATAATCGACTTACCGGATTTATTAAATCAATTGTACGATCGCGCCCGATACGATTTGAGACTCGATTATACTCAAGACCCGATACTGCCTTTTTCAAAGAGCGATCGCCCTTGGGTAGATGCGCGCTTGCGGGCGCAAAATCTGCGATAATGAAAGGGATATGATGCCAAATTGAGGGAGGGATTAACCTCGCTTGTCGTTTGGCGTCATGCAGTTAGGCGAGTTCATGGATAAAGGGTAGAAAACATGGCGATCGTGATTGCAGGAGAACGAAGCGGCGCAGGGAAAACCACCCTGACTCTAATGCTGTTGGCGTATTTAACCCGCCACCAGTTAACGGTGCAATCGTTTAAAGTCGGACCGGATTATATCGATCCGATGTTTCATCAGTATGTCACGGGGCGTGCTTGTCGCAATTTAGACCCGGTTTTGACTTCGGAAAACTATGTGCAGCAGTGTTTCCATCGCCACAGTCAAACCAGTGAATGTGCCCTTGTGGAAGGGGTGATGGGATTGTTTGATGGGGTCAGAATGACGGATAAGCTCACAGTCGGCGATTTTGCCAGTACCGCGCACATTGCCAGAGTGCTGGGATTGCCGGTGGTATTGACCATTGACTGCTCTCGTCTCTCCGGTTCCGTGGCGGCGATCGCCCAGGGATATAGCACCTTCGATCCGCGCGTGCAACTGGCGGGAGTTATCCTCAACCGGGTGGGGAGCGATCGCCATCAGCAACTGCTCGAAGATGCCCTCGAACCGCTGCAAATTCCCATTCTCGGGGTATTGCGACGGGAAGATAAAATTGCCATCCCCGACCGACACCTGGGGTTAGTGCCCACTGCAGAACTGCCAGAACTCGATCGCGTCATCGATCGCCTCGCACATCTGGCAGAAACCTGCTTGAATTGGGAGCGATTGCTGCCTCTACTTCGCACTCAACATATAACCCCTCCCGAAGTCGCTGGCCTCACAATAGATACGCAAAATGTCAATTTTCAATCGGCAATCCGAATTGCGATCGCCCGGGATGCAGCGTTTAGTTTCTACTATCAAGATAACCTAGATTTGCTTGCCGCCCTTGGTGCAGAATTAGTCCCCTGGAGTCCTTTAGGCGATCGCGCCTTACCCGAAGCAGTGGGAGGGTTATATTTTGGCGGCGGGTTTCCGGAAATGTTTGCCGAACAACTGGCGAACAACAGCGATGCCTTACAGGCGGTGAAACAGGCCATAAAACAGGGAATGCCCACCTATGGGGAATGTGGCGGGTTGATGTACTTAGGGGAAAAAATAGTAGATTTTGCCGGAGAAAGTTGGCCGATGGTGGGGATTTTGCCCACCAGCACGGTGATGGGGACAAAATTAACCTTAGGATATCGACAGGCAACGGCCCTGCAAGACACCCCCATCTTACTAGCCAAGCAGAAGGTTTTCGCCCACGAGTTCCACCGATCGCACTTAACCCGAGAACCCGAGTCTCCCCTATTTCAAATCCAGAGTTTTCAGCGCGGGGCGATCGCCGCCACTGAAGGATGGGGAGGGACAGTGAAACAGGGTACCGCCTTTCCCCAGGTGCATGCATCCTATCTGCATTTGCATTGGGGAGGCACACCCGAAATTCCCCGGCGATTTTTACAAAACTGCCAGAGATTTGCCCGAAAAATGGGAACTTCAGAAGGCTTGCGTTACAATCGCTGATGTAAAGCTATCGTTTATTGTAAAGCTTTGTAAAAAATAGTGGGCAGTTTGGAATCGGTGTGTTAGCTTAATACTGGACACCAAAAGAGATAGAAAAAAAAGGAGGGAAACGAAGAAGATACGGAAGGTTCCTGGATCTGGTGTCACCCGTCTAGAGAACTGATGCAGCGCCCCCTCTACGGGTCAAGCTGCGATCGTTGTCCACCCGAGTAAGAAAGTCTGAGACGTACCTTATTTTAGTCTATTTCACTGAACAGTTAGAAGAATCGGTCATTCGTTTTGTACCGGGTCTAGTCATTGACTAGGCCCATCAGTTTTTTTAGAGGACAATTGCAGACTTCCAGTCGCTACAGCACTGTCCGGGGATGTAAAAAATTGATAAAAGACGCCAGAGATGCAAGGAAGCCTCGGTTAAAATAATCAAACCAGAGAAAAATCCCGATTAATAGCATCGCCAAAGAAAATAAAAGCACCCGCCTGGATTGGGAAACCAGTTGGCATTCGAGGAGAAAGAGGTTAAAGTGCTCTCAGGTGCATCTGAGAGGAGGGATTTTCCGTAATCGAAGCGAAGCGATCGCCCGAGTCCCAGAGTACGGATCCATCCAAATCGGATTCTCTTCTCCCGCCGCCGACTCCCGAGGAGTGGGTCGGGGAACCCCGCCAGAATTTTGTTTGCTATTGAAGTCGGACAAAGCAACTGGCTTAATTGACTTGTGAGATGCAACCCCCACGAAACAGTCATGTGGTCTAGAGAAAATTTTCCCAATTTGAGCTTATTGTTGCCCAGTGGCGACGCCCACACCAAAACCCATTGGTTTTATCTCACCCTTGCCATGCTCCTGTGTAGCATCAACAGTGGGAACCTCAACGCGCAACCCATCGATCCCCAGACAATTCCCAATCCCCTGCCCCGCATCACCCCAGAGCCGGCGGAAGAACCACCCCTGTTGCCCCCGCCAGAAGAACTGCTGCAACCCCCAACCCCCAGCGCAGAGCCGGCCACACCGGGTCTCGATCCCGGCGGGACAGTTCCGGGCACCATCGAAGTCGAGCGATTTGAAATCCTCGACAGCAGCATATTTAGCCAAGAGCAATTGGACAAACTGCTCTCCCAATATACCGGTCGGCCCCTTTCCTTTGCCGAACTGCTGCAAGCGCGCAGCGCCATCACCGAACTGTACAACCAGCAAGGCTACATCACCACCGGTGCGTTAATTCCCCCCCAGACCCTAGAAAACGGCGTAGTCCAAATCCAAGTCGTCGAAGGGGGACTCGAAGAGATTCGAGTCATCGGCACCGATCGCCTCAGTCCCGACTATATCCGCTCCCGGTTAGGGCGAGCCACCGACAAACCCATCAATATCGACGAACTGCTCGAGGCCCTGAGACTGCTGCAACTGGATCCGTTAATCGACACCATCTCCGCCGAACTCTCCGCCGGATACCGGCCCGGGCAGAACTTGCTCGAAGTTCGCATCACCGAAGCTCCCGCCTTTCGCAGCGAAATCACCCTAGACAACGGAAGAGCGCCCAGTGTGGGCACCTTCCGGCGCAAAGGAGTATTGACCCACGGGAACCTATTCGGATTCGGCGATCGCCTCAATATTGCCTACAGCAACACCGATGGCAGCGATCAGTGGGACGTAGACTACACCCTGCCCATCAACGGTCGCAACGGCACCCTCACCGTCTCTCACAGTCGCACCAGCAGCGAAATCATCGAACCCCCCTTCGATCGCGTGGATATCGAAGCCAAATCCCGCAACAGCGAACTCACCTTCCGCCAACCCCTGGTGCAATCCCCCACCCGGGAATTCACCCTAGGGCTGACCGCCGCCCGTCGCGAAAGCAATACCTCCATTTTAGATGTGGCCTTTCCCCTGTCCCCCGGGGCCAACGAAGACGGCGAAACCCGGATTTCCGCCTTGCGATTTTTTCAAGAATGGACCGATCGCAGTTCCCAACAAGTCTTCGCCGCGCGATCGCAATTCAGTCTCGGCGTCGGTTGGTTTGATGCCACCGTCAATGCCGAAGAACCCGACAGCCGATTTCTCGCATGGCGCGGACAGGCCCAGTGGTTGCGGGTCCTCGGGTCCGACGACGCCAATCCCGAAACCTCCCCTACCTTATTGCTGCGCGGCGACGTGCAACTGGCAACCACCTCCCTGCTAGCCTTGGAACAGTTTGGTCTCGGCGGGTTGCAAAGCGTGCGGGGATACCGCCAAGATGCCCTGCTCACCGATAATGGGGCGCTTGCTTCTGCAGAAGTTCGCTTGCCGGTTTATCGCACGGAAGGGGGCGAGTTTAAAGTGCAAGTCGTGCCTTTTGTGGATGTGGGGGCCGCCTGGAATAACGGCGATCGCGAAAATCCAGACCCCAATACTTTGGCCTCTGTGGGCCTGGGGTTGCAACTGGATTTTGGCGATCGAATTCGCGCTCGTCTAGACTGGGGATATCCCCTGGTTGATATTGAGTCGAGGGATAGAACGTGGCAAGAAAATGGCTTTTATTTTTCGATTACTTCCTACCCGTTTTAAGAGTGCTCCTGCGCGCCGGAAAACGGGCAAAAATCCGTAAATTTTGCGCCGTGGCGGTGGCGGTTTTACTGCTGAGCTTACTGCTGCACTCGCAAGTCATGGCGCGCCCGGGAGACGCTTTAGTGCAACGAGGTCGGCAATTGTACGATGCCGGTCAGTTTGCCCGGGCGGCGCAGGTGTGGGAAAATGCGGCGAGTAGCAGTGCGGCGCAAGGAGATGAGTTGCACCAAGCGATCGCTCTGTGCAATCTCTCCACCGCCCTGCAAGAACTGGGAGAATGGGATAAGGCGAAATCCGCCATCGCCCAAAGCTTGCAATTGATTGGCGATCGCGCCGATACCGATTCTACCGCCTGGTTGCGCGTGTTGGCACAAGCGCTCAATACGCGCGGGAGTTTGGAATTGACCGTTGGCGACCCCCGCGCCGCCCTGAACCTGTGGGAACAAGCTACCGATGCCTACCGCCACGCCGGGGATGAGGCGGGGGTCTATCGGGCCTGTCTCAACCAATCCCTCGCTTTGCAAAGTTTAGGGCTTTATCAGCGCGCCTTGGATACCCTGGAAGGGTTGAATCAGAGGTTGCAATCTCAACCGATTTCCGAGATGAAGGTGACGACCCTGCGCGCTTTGGGCAATACTCTGCGACTGCTGGGGGATTTGCCCCAATCTGAGGCGGTGCTGCGCGAAAGTTTCTCCTTGGCGCAACAGTTGCGATCGCCTAAAGCGATTAGCGAAACCGCGATCGCTTTGGGCAATACCGCCCGGGCGCGCAACAACCCCGCCGCCGCATATGAATTTTACCAACAAGCTGCGATCGCTGCCCAATCACCCGCCACCCAAGTCCAAGCGCGACTCAATGCCCTCTCTTTAATCCTGGAAGAACCCTCGGACACCTTCGCTCGCGACTACTTGCCCCAGGCGATAACTTGGCTGCCGCAAATTCAAGCGCAATTGGAACAATTACCCCCCAGTCGCATGGCGGTTTTCGCCCAAATTAAATTCGCCCAAAATCTTCTCAGATTTCCGGATAAATTGCCAACTACACTCATAGGAAATCAAACGCAAATTGCCCAGCTTTTAGCTCAATCCGTGCGCCTGTCTCGCCAATTAAATGACAAGCGCGCCGAATCTTATGCCCTGGGAAATTTGGCCGCCGTTTACGAGACTAAACAACAGTGGGCGGAAGCGCAACAACTCACGGAAGAGGCTCTGGCATTGTCCGAGGGGATTAATGCGGTGGATATTGCCTATCGTTGGGAATGGCAACTGGGACGCTTGTTAAAGGCACAGGGGAAAGTTTCGGGTGCGATCGCCGCCTACGCTCAAGCGGTGGAATCTCTCGAAGCGTTACGGTTGGATTTAGTTACCGCCAATCGCGAAATTCAGTTTTCTTTTCGCGATCGCGTCGAACCGGTTTATCGAGAGTTTGTCTCCTTGCTCTTGCAACCGGGAAAAAATGCTAAACCCACGCAAAAAAACCTGCGTCAAGCGCTGCAAGTGATGGAATCTCTGAAGTTGGCAGAATTGGATAATTTCTTCCGCGATGCCTGTGTGGATAGCCAACCGGTGGAACTTGACAAGCAAATTCTCGACCCCAACGCCGCGATTTTTTATCCGATTATTTTGGGCGATCGCTTAGAAGTAGTTGTCTCCCTCCCCGGGCAACCCCTACGCCATTATTCTCATCCCAATCTCTCCCAAGAAAAGGTCGAAGAAACTCTGATAAATCTGCGAAAAACCCTCGTTACTCGCACTTCCCGCAACTTTTTGACTTACGCCGAAACCATTTATCAATGGGTCATCGAACCTTTTGCCACAGATTTGGCTGACAGTGGCGTAGAAACTTTAGTGTTTTTGCCCGATGGATTATTTAGAAATGTGCCAATGGCTGCCCTTTACGATGGGGAACAGTTTTTAATCGAAAAATATGGCATTGCTTTGAGTCCCGGATTGAAGCTCATCGACCCCCAACCGCTGGAAATGCAAGAGTTAGAAGCTCTCACTGCTGGCATTTCTCAAGAACGTTTTGGGTTCTCTCAATTGCCGAATGTGGTGGTGGAAGTTGAGCGGGTTTCTTCTACCCTTTCTGGGGTGGTTTTGCTCGATGAAGCATTTACGCGCAACGCCCTGCAAGAGGAAATTATCCAAACCCCTTTTCCTGTGGTTCATATCGCCACTCATGGTCAGTTTAGTTCCAATGCTGAGGAAACCTTTATTCTCGCTTGGGATGAGCGCATTAATGTCAATCAATTGGATACTTTATTGCGGGTTCGCGATCGCACCGGCAACCCCCGCGCCATTGAATTGCTCGTTTTGAGTGCCTGTCAAACCGCTACCGGTGACAATCGCGCCGCCTTGGGTCTCGCAGGGATGGCAGTACGCGCCGGCGCACGCAGTACCCTCGCCACCCTCTGGTTCATCGACGATGCCGCTACCGTCCCCTTGATGGGCGAATTTTATCGTCAGTTAAATCAATCCCAGGTCACCAAAGCTCAAGCCCTCCGCACCGCCCAGCTCGAACTCTTGCAAACTCGCCAATATCGTCATCCCATTTACTGGGCACCTTACGTGTTAGTGGGCAATTGGCTTTAGGCAAGGTTGCTGGTTTGTTGACTTTTTCGCCCCCAAGGGAATGAATTTCGGGTAAAATAGACTCGATGGGGCAGGCAGGACTTAAGCGCAATGCGTAAATTGCTTAAATGCCCTGCCTGCCCCATCGAGTTT
>NZ_JAYFEQ010000501.1:0-1038 GCF_055795085.1 Phormidium sp. CCY1219
GTCTGCTTGCCGGCTTTGAGCAGTTTGACCAGCAGGTGGTGGTCGTCGATTTTGGTCAGTTCTTTGAGGGCGCTGATACTCCAGGATTGTACCGAGTCATGGATGAGTTGTTGGATGCGCTGTTTTTGCCGGTCGAACCACTGGGAAATCTGGATTAAGGCGCGTGCCATCCAGGTGGAGCCACCAAAATCGGAGGAGTCCAGCCATTTTTCGAACAGGCGATCGCCTTGGGTGAGTCCCCGTTCGCGGCACAGTTGGTGCAGCACTTGCCGCAAATTTCGACCGATTTCTAGGCCGCTGAGGAAGGTCTGGCGGACGAAACCGAAGAACTGGGAAAGTGCTTGTTTTGCTTGCTGTTGGAGGGTTTCAGAGCCGAAGGCGGCGTAGTCGTAGTCGGTTTTGAGAACGAATGGAGCCACGGTATTTTGCTCGGCAAATGTTTGACCTGATTGAATTTGAGTTATCATAATGATGGTTTTTTATGTAAATGGGTCTCCCGTTGCTGCGGGGGACTTTTTTGTTTTTTAACCGACTACTTGTCTTCTTGTGCTTTAAACCTCAGCAAATCATCGATCGCTAGGTTTGAGCGTCCAGTTTCCTTTCTTACCCAGTCTCGCAGTTTGACCAGTGTGGCAAACTCGGCTTTGGCTAAAAGACCGGATTTGGCTGAAGACAAAGTGCGTCGATCGACCTTGTTGCCTTCGACTAAGAGTTCCTCATACACAGAGGAAATTGACTTGCCTTCAGGCCAGTATGGACTCAGATCAACGTAGACTTTCTCTTTCACAGCTTTGTATTTTCTCGATGGGATCGTCTACGCTGATGTTGCCATACTTCAATCTTAATACGATAACGTTCATACGTCAACACATCAAATAAAGGCAAGAAATAGGCAAAGTTAAGACGGGTATTGGCGCTTTCGCGCGATCGCGCCCGTAACATATGGCGGACGTACCCGAAAAACTGGGAAAGTGCTTCTTTTGCTTGCTGTTGGAGGGTTTCAGAGCCGAAGCTGCTGTAGTCGTAGTTGAAGCGGAA
>NZ_JAYFEQ010000502.1:0-7574 GCF_055795085.1 Phormidium sp. CCY1219
GCCACAGGCTTATTGTAGCCGATCGCCCTTTTTTTGTCAAGGGAGACAACCCTTTTTTGACGCCAGATTGGCACAAGGATGCGGTGGGGAGGGCTAGGAACTAGTGGGTAAAATCACTGTAAAAACGCTGCCATCACCGAGTTTAGAGTGCACGGTGACGGTGCCGCCCATGCCTTCGACTAATGTTTTGACGATCGAGAGTCCCAAACCAGTGCCGCCAGTGGAGCGCGATCGCGCTTCGTCGATGCGATAAAAGCGCTCGAAAATGCGAGGAAGCTGTGCCAAGGGAATGCCCGGACCTTTATCGCCGATATCAATAGCGATCGCCTGGTGTTGCGGGCGAACTCGTACAGATATGGGGGTATGGTCTGGAGAATACTTAACGGCATTATCGATTAAATTGAGCAGCACTTGTTTTAAGCGATTGCGATCGCCCAGGGCGGGGAAGGGGAGGGCGTGGCAATCCAGAGCAATCTGACGGTTGCTATATTGCCGTGCCATCGATGCCACTTCCGCGACTAAATCGGGGATGGAAATCGGTTCTAGATGAAAGTGTAAGTAGCCGCTATCGGCGCGAGCCATATCGAGCAAATCCTGCAATAACTGAATCGTGCGATCGGCTTCAGCGGCGGCAATGCCTAGGGCTTCCCGTTGCGGTTCGGTGAGATTGTTGCCGCGCCGCTTCAGACTTTGGATGTAGCCAGAAACGATAGTTAACGGGGTGCGAAGCTCGTGAGAAACATTGCTAACGAATTGTCGCTGATGTTCCCAAGATTGGGATAAGCGATCGAGCATCATGTTGCAAGTGCGAGCCAATTGCTTGACCTCCGTGGGAGCATTGTCCAACTGCATCCGCACCTTGCCCAAATCCTCTGCCGAGATGTCATTGGTCATCTGACTCAGTTGGCACAGAGGTTGGAGCGATCGCCGCACATAGAGTGCGATCGCGAAAGTCATAGCCGCGATCGCCGCCACACTGGCAAGACTCAGACTGCGAATAATCCCCACCAACATCTGATAATCCTGGGTAATATCCTGGGCCACATACAGTTCCCCCAAATGAGTACCCTTCACCGTCAGGGAACCACTACACCACAACCAATAGCGACCCTTCAGGAATTGCGCTTGCGGAATCGTCACCGATGCAGGCAAACGCTTTAACGCCGCATCCAGAGTATCCGTTCGACCGCTTAACGCCTTGGATTGAGCGACGATCGCCCCATCGGGACCTTTCACCCACAGCAGAACCTTATCGGCACTCAGGCGTTCGATCGCCGGTTGCAACCCCGTCGTGGCAGCTTGCCTTGCGCTATAGTATTCCACATCCCCGGCAAAGCGCTGGAAAATGTACTTGACATTTTGCTTGTGGGTAAAAACCAGTTGCTGCTGCATCTGCCAACTCGTCGCGATCGCCAGCGACCCAATTCCCAAAGCAGAGACAGCGGCGATGCCCGCCGTCAGACGCACTTGCAGGGAATGGAGATCGATCTTGCGCCACAGGGGTGCGCTTTGTTTTCCCAACCAACTTAGCAATGTCCTCTCACCCACTCGAACTCTTTAGATTTAGCTTAGCCAGTAAATCTGAGAATGCGCTGATAGTCTTCTGAATTTTATCTCATTCAATCTGACCCCATGCCGATTTCAATTCAATTAGGACAACCGCATATTGTCCAATTGAGCACATCAATAACCGATAGGCAACCAGTGGCCCACCCTACCCGTGGGGCAGGCTGGGTAAGTCCTGCTCAATCTCAGGCATTTTTCTCTACAGGAGATAAAATCGCCGCCAGAGAGAAGAGTAGTTCCCTGGGCATCTGTTGGATAGAGAGGCGATCGCGGGAATTATGAGGCCAGAGTTGCACCAGTGGGGGCTAAAGACATTCATCATTGCCCCCGGCAGCGTTTAATTACCACAAAGTCAGAAAATTGTCAAGACGAAAGAAAAACATGGGAAAAAACCATCGGGGGGAAGGTTGGCGAAGACCAGAAGGGGTCAGGCAAGCGGGGCACCGTTTGACCGCCAGCCTGCCCCTTGGGGCACTGCCAGTTGAGTTAAAAAAATGTTAAAAATTGACAACCGATGCCGAGGACAGATCCAGCACCGAGGCGTCAGGCAAGCTAAGCTTGAAAAGACCAACAGCACAGCCAAATATCGCCGGGAGAGGGTGTTCCAGAAAAAGGTTGCCCGAGGAGATGGCCAGAGTAGGGGAAACCAGGGGGGTGCATTCCCTCGGGATATTCTAGGGGGAGAACCCGAGCACTGAGCCTTTGCAAAACAGGATAATGGGGAAAGCGGATCGAGATCGAACAGTGAGAGGCAATACTGCGGCAATCGCGGCATTTAGCCCCAGGGAATACTGGTATTTGACCAGCCGCTTATCGGTAAACTGGAAAGGCGTACGCGACTGAGCAATGGGCAGCAAGATACGATGAGGGTGTCACTCTATGAAACTGCGTCAGAAAATCTTATTAATCTTTGGTGCGACGCTCGTCGGTCTCAACGTAGCGCTTTATCGCACCGCATCGAGTATTTTATTGGCTGAATTCAAAGCCCTCGACGCTCTTGTTGCGCGCCAGGAAGTAACCCGAGCCTTGCAGGCACTCGATGAAACCATCACCGAGCTTAACACCACAGCGCGATCGCGAGTGGAATGGGAAAATCCCGCTTCCGACAGCGACGCCCCAGGGGCGAAATCTTTAGCCCCTGAGTTCGGCAACGAAATATTTACCCAATCCAACCTCAACCTGCTGGTATTGCTTGACGAGAACGGGGAACCGATTTTCACGCAAGCCTACGATCGCCAACAAAACCAGCCCATCCCCCTACCAGAGAAGATAGAAAAACTGATAGCCGGATACGGGCAATCCGGGAAGAACAGCCCCGCCCCAGGGAAAGCGCCCCCCTTGAGAGGCATCGTGATGCTGCCCACAGGGCCGATGCTAATTGCCGCACAATCGATTCTCAACCGACAAGCGGCGGATCCAGAGCGAGGCACCTTAATTGTCGGACGCCACTTAAACGCCGGAGAAATCGATCGCATCGGACAGCTGATGCAATTATCCTTGCGAGCGTATCCCGTCAGCGACCTCCCCTCGCACCTGCAAAACCTGGGAAAAGCCCTTGGGATAACTGCCGAGAACCGGAATTCCAACGAGAGAATCGTCAGCCCACCGATAGCGCAAAGCGACGCCGTACAACTGCGATCGCTCAGCGAAACCGACCTCGGAGGGTATGCCGCGATCGAGGACATTTACGGCAACGACGTCTTGCTATTAGAAATCATTCAACCGCGAGAAAGCTATCAAAAAGGCAAAAAAAGCATTCGATATTTAGTGTGGCCCCTGCTAGCGGTAAGCGTAGGATTTAGCGCCCTGACCCTGCTGCTGGTAGAAAAACTGGTAGTCTCGCGCGTGACCCTGCTGAATCAATCCATCAAACAGATGACCTCCGGAAACGGCGGGGATCTATCCATGCGCCTGAAACTAGGCGGCGAAGACGAACTCTCCAAAGTGGCACACAGCATTAACGGAATGCTCGATGCCCTGTTCGAGTCACAACAAAAGCTGCAAGAAAGCGAAGCCCGCTATCGGTTAATGGCGGAAAACTCCACAGACATGATTGCCAGACATACCCCAGAAGGGATGTTTGTGTACGTTTCCCCCGCTTGTCGGTTTTTGCTGGGATACGAACCCGACGAACTGATCGGCAGGTCTGCTTACGAATTCGTGCATCCCGACGACATGAAAGCGATCGGCAAATGCCACGCCGCGATTATGAACGGGCAAGTCAGCTACACCGTCAGCTACCGGATGCGGCACAAAAATGGGCCAGCAGTGTGGTTTGAAACCACCTCGCGCACCGTGCGGGATCCGCAAACCCATCGCGTATTGGAAGTGGTCTCCATTTCCCGCGACATCACCGAGCGACAGCAAACCGACGAAGAACTGCGAGAAAGCGAAGCCTCAATTCGGGCGTTGTATAAGATTACCTCATCGCGGAAGCTGAGCTTCAAACAACGGCTAGAAGGGTTGCTGGCATTAGGGCGGCGGCGGTTTGGGTTAGACATTGCGATTTTATCGCGGATTAAAGGGATCCGCTATGAAATCGTCGCCGCCCAGTCCCCCGATCGCGCAATATCCCCCGGGGACCTGTTCGATCTCAATCAAACCTACTGTCGCGAAACCTTGCGACAAAACGAACCCCTGTACTTCGAATCCGTCAGCGTCACCCGGTGGCACAACAATCCCACCATCACCCCCTTCAAACAAGACGCCTATATCGGCACCCCCGTGATTGTGGATGGCGAGGTGTACGGCACCCTGAGCTTTTCGAGCACCTTTGCCCTACAGCGCCCCTTCAAAGCGGTGGATAAAGAACTGCTCAAACTGATGGCGCAGTGGATCGGCGGCGAAATCGAGCGCCGTCAAGCAGCGGAAGATTTAGCCCGCGCCCGCGACGAGGCCCTCGCCGCCACCCGCGCCAAAAGCGAGTTTCTCGCTACCATGAGTCACGAAATCCGCACCCCGATGAATGCAGTGATCGGAATGACCGGATTGCTGCTGGATACCCCCCTCAATTCCGAACAGCGCGACTTCGTAGAAACGATTCGCGGCAGTGGGGATGCCCTGCTGACGATTATTAACGATATCCTCGACTTTTCTAAAATCGAGTCGGGCAAACTCGAACTGGAACAGCAACCGTTTAACCTGCGGGTCTGTATTGAGGAATCTCTCGATTTACTCGCGTCGAAAGCTTCCGAAAAAGAGTTGGAACTGGCCTATTTGATGGAGCCATCCACCCCGGAAATTATTGTGGGGGACGTGACCCGGGTGCGTCAAATTTTGGTGAATTTGCTCAGTAATGCAGTGAAATTTACCCAAACCGGCGAAGTGGTGGTGTCGGTTAGCGCTTCTCCCGTCACGGAAGATGAAGCAGCCGAAATCGACAAACAGGAACTGGCAAGGGACGGAGATTCCGGGTTCTCCTCTGTGAGTTCTCATCACCGCATCCAATTTGCGATCCGAGATACGGGGATTGGCATCGAGCAACAACGAATGGATCGGTTGTTTAAGTCGTTTTCTCAGGTGGATTCTTCCACTACCCGCGAGTATGGTGGCACCGGTCTGGGGTTGGCAATCAGCAAGCGCCTGAGCGAACTGATGGGGGGAACTATGTGGGTGGTCAGCGGTTCGGCGATCGGCGGGGATCCCCCAGCAGATTTTCAGTTGCCGGCGGCGGTTGGGCTGTCGTGGTCCAGCGAGATGGATGAGGATGAGGAGCAAAGTGTGTTTACCTGGGTGGGGGATTCTCACGAGCAAGAGGAGCAACCGAAATCCCCGGGTTCGACGTTTTATTTTACGGCGATCGCCGAACAAGCACCCAATACCTTGCCGGTGGATTTGAATGACACTCAGCCGAAATTGGCGGGTAAGCGGGTGCTGATTGTGGACGATAATGCCACCAATCGGCAAATTTTGGGTCGCCAAGCCGTGTTCTGGGGCATGAACCCCCAAGCGGCAACCTCGGGGGCGGAAGCTCTGGAGTGGCTGGAAGCGGGGGATACCTTCGATCTGGCAATTCTGGATATGCAGATGCCCAATATGGATGGGATGACTTTGGCACGGCAACTGCGCGCGTTACCGAATGGGGACGATTTGCCGTTGGTGATGCTGACTTCGATCGGCAGACAAGAGAACAATCCCCAAGGCGCTCCAGAGGTGAAGTTGGCGGCTTTTCTGAATAAGCCGATCAAGCAATCGCATCTGTACAATGTGGTGGCGGGGATTTTTGGCGGCGTGCCGCTTCGCTCTCGGGATTTGCATTCGGCTTCGGTTCAGATCGATCCGCAGATGGGGCATCGGCTACCTTTGCGGATTTTGCTGGCGGAAGATCATTTGGTGAATCAGAAGGTGGCATTGCAGATTTTACAGCGTCTGGGATATCGCGCAGATGTGGCCGGCAATGGGCTGGAGGTGCTGCAAGCGCTTCACCGTCAGCCTTATGATGTGGTGCTGATGGACGTTCATATGCCGGAAATGGACGGGCTGACCACCACGCGGACTATCTGCGAGCAGTGGGAGACGGAAACTCTGGGGTATAAGCCGCGCATTATTGCGATGACGGCAAATGCCATGCAGGGCGATCGCGAGGAATGTCTGGAAGCGGGAATGGATGATTATATCAGCAAGCCGATCCGCATGCCGGAACTGGTGCAAGCTCTGTCTTTATGTCAGCCAAACCAACAGCTACTCGACTCTCCGGCGGCACCAATTGCGAGTCCTGCACAGCGCCGCGAACCGGTCCGGGCAGGGGTCGCTTCGGGAACGGCGGTGGAAGAGCGATCGCACTCGGGCAAGGCGAGTTCCTCTGCACCCAAGGTGGCTGCTTCTGCCCCGAAGGCTTCCCCGCGCAATCCTAAACCCGGTAACGCTGGCGATCGCACTGCGGTTCTCAATCCCTCAACTCTGGAGTCTTTGCGCGAAATCGAGGTGCTTGAAGAGGCGATCGAAATCTATTTGGTGGAAGCACCTAAATTGGTGCAAAGCATGACTGAGGCCATTGAAGCGTCTGATGTGGCTCAGTTACAAGAGTCGGCCCACTCCCTGAAGTCTACCAGTGCAGCTCTCGGTGCGATGGAGTTGTCTGGATTGAGCAAGCAGCTTGAATATATGAGCCGCGCTAGCAAAGCAGCCGGATCGCCTCCCCCCCCAGAGGCGGCGGAGATTTTTTCGCAACTCAAAATTGAGTATCAAAAGGTGAAAGCAGCTTTGCAACGTGAACTGTCTCAGGTGTAATCCCATTGGTTTGCACAATGGTGGTTGCGGCGATGCCGATTTAATTGGGCCTTTCTGTGATGGAGAGGCGGTAGGGATGCGCTTCATGCTGGCGATCGCCTACGTAGATGTTATATGTCCCGGGCATCCACAACCCGGACATTTCTGGCACCTCTCCGGCTTCTTTATGCCCCAAAATGCAAAACCGCCCCCCGGGTCCGTCGATTAGTAAGGTGGGTTCTCCCTCGCTTTCTACCTGAAATCTCAAGTAGGAAAATTGCTCGGTTAGCTCCAAGGTTTGACTCGGTTGCTCGCTAATATACCCACAGTCACTACTCAGAGACCCTCCAGAGGTGCCTTGCAGCACTAGGGGATCCGATTGCATGTCTGTGGAAAGGGTCACCACTTTCGGTTGGCTCCACCCCGGAGCGGCTAGGCTCCCCAATAGCGCCAATCCAGGTGGAATTATCCACCATTTTTTGATTCTCATGGCTGAAAACCTCCCTTCGGTTGCGGTAATATTGATTACCTTCATTCTACGAGTTTTGACGAGGGGGATCCGCTACAGTTCCGCTTCACGGTAAGGGTTGAAATTCGAGCGCTTCCCAGTACACGAAAAAAACTCGGGAGCTTGGTAGCCCCGTCTCTTTAGAGCGGGGCTACCAAGCTCCCGGCGCGGCTTTAGCCGCAATGATATGATAAACTCCTATCACCAACTCTCATTTTGACCCAAATGAAAGGGGCTTAACATCCCGTGAGGGCAGACTTGCATCATGCAGAAATGTCGGTAGCAAAGGCGT
>NZ_JAYFEQ010000503.1:0-35518 GCF_055795085.1 Phormidium sp. CCY1219
TAAAGCCGCACGTTCGTTTTTCCTCCCCCGGCTAAAGCACGGGGGTTTCCAAACGTATCGGAGGTTATCATCATGACTCCAGAACTGAAAGCGAAAATCGATAACATCATCAACAGCCACAAACTCGTGGTATTCATGAAAGGCACCAAACTGATGCCCCAGTGCGGTTTCTCCAACAACGCCGTACAAATTCTCAATACCTTGGGCGTCCCTTACGAAACCGTTAACGTTCTGGAAGACTACGAAATTCGTCAGGGCATTAAAGAGTATTCTAACTGGCCGACGATTCCGCAAGTTTATCTGAATGGTGAATTCATTGGCGGTTCTGACATTCTGATCGAGCTTTATCAAAGTGGCGAGTTGCCCCAAATTGTGGAAGTCGCCCTCGCTTCTTAAATCCCGTTAAGTTTTAACATTCCTTCTTCCCCTCGCAGAATTGGGTCATTTCCCCCATCCTCTGAGGGGATTTTTTCTGCGATGATGCCCCAAAGCGCCTCCCGGTGGCGGAAATTGGTGCCGCATCGTTTCCCTAGAGGCGCGCACCCCGCAAAACAAAACAACCGATAGCTTAAGCGATCGCTCGCTTTTGTGGGGTATAAGTGCAAGCCGATCGCGGCAGCAGTTGGCACCACCTTGGCAATTATTTGTCGCGCTTTTTATAAGAAAATTTTATATAAAGCGCCCGTTTTGCGATCGCCGCACTTTCGGTTCGCACCGACGAGAACTTGGCGACCCTAATACATTAAAATTTCACGTTTGTCAATACATATTAGCAAAACAAATAAAAAGGAACGGCAAGCCGTTCCTCGAGAGCTAAAGATGGATTTTTCCCAACCGCCGAACACGCGAAGCGGATGGCAGCGGATCTCGCGCTTCGAGATTGCAAATTAAAATAACCACGGGATTCTAGATAAAAAATTTTTAATAAAAAACCCAAGCATCATTAGCGCTTGGGCTGAGATGCTGGATTAAAAGACCTAATGATTTCCCTCACGGTGCAAGCCGTCAATAATACCGGGTTTCCGGTTGAGGCTGGGGCATGAGTTCGAAATTAGAAGGGTCGTGAAGGAAGCGAATCGCTTCTTCCTCTAGCCTGTGAATGAGAAAGGCTTCGATGGTATTGGTCTGTCGCAAGGCGGCGATATAGCCTGACAGATAAAGCCGTAGGTCATCGAGGCGATATCCTCGGTTCCACATATCTACGAGAGAATCGCTGAGTTTTTGGTAATGGCGGATGGTTGCAGTGTCTTGCAGCATAGTTTCCTGGTTGAATTCAGCAAAGGGGAGTCTTTTTCCGGGGGTAAGCGCCACAGACGACCCGACGCTTAGGGGTCTGTATTCAGTGGAATGGAGTTTGGATGGCGCACAGCCACGCGATCGCCCCCGAGAATCGCTTATTTTTCTTTGACGCTCCCCATATCCATATTGTTCGGTGGGGAAACAAGGCGATCGGGGGATTCCTGAATCTTGCCCGGGGGAAGCCGAAATCGTTGAGCTTCTGGGAATTCGATTCATCACCCTTGCGCTTTACCCATCCGACCCACTGACCCCGGTAGGGGGTGAACCTGGAGGGAACATGTTGACTCGGAACTGTAGGCGCTCCGATGTCCCGGTGGGATCCATGAGGGAGGTTCCTGCTTACCCTAGGAAAAGTGACCTACTCTTATTTTACCTAGATCTGCACTCCGGGTGGGAAGACCCCTAAGGCAGATAAAATGATTTGATGATATTTTTACACCCTGCGGCATTAACTTTTAATTTCCTTAACCTAGAGGGTTGAGTCAGAGTAGCGGAAGTTACAAAACCCTGACAAAAGCTTTGTTAACCTTGACTTTACCGACGTAAAGGAAACGAAACAGTTGTGGTCTCTGTTTGCATTTTAATTGTAGAGGGCAATCCTCACCTGCGATCGCTGTTAGGTTGGCACCTACAGCAAGTCGGCTATGGGGTGTACCAATCCGCTGACATCCGTCACGCAAGAGAAATTTTCTACAATCGCCATCCGACGCTTGTCATCCTTGACAGTGAATTACCCGATGGTGATGGTGTAGAATTTTGCCGATGGTTGCATCAGCAACAAGAATCGATCGTGCTGATGTTATCCGCTCGCAATACCGAAGCCGATATCGTGCAAGGCTTAAAAGCCGGTGCCGATGATTACCTGACCAAACCCTTTGGAATGCAGGAATTCCTCGCCAGAGTGGAAGCAATGGTGCGGCGGTATCGAAAAATGACGCCTCCCGCCAACTTGGACTATGGGGATCTGCAAATCGATCTTGTGCAGCGCCGCGTGTGCTATAAAAACGAATCCATCGATTTAACCCCGCAAGAATTTAGCTTGCTTTATGTTTTGGCGCAAGCGGAGGGATTGCCGATGACTCGTCAGGAATTGCTGCGTCGCGCGTGGCCCGATGCTATTGACAATCCTCGAACCATCGACACTCACGTGCTGTCTTTACGCAAAAAAATTGAAACCGATCCCCGCCAACCGAGTTTAATTCAAACCGTGCGGAATGTCGGCTATCGATTAAATATTGAAATCCTCGATGGTCATTCCTCCACTCCCCCCGCACCCGCTGCGAAAAAACGAACGCCGATGCGTGAATTGTCCCAGGTAGCAGCGGGCAACGGACATCCCCATTAGGCTCCGTAACAAATTATACCAGTTAGGTTGACAATGCAACCCATCAAGCGGGAGGAAGGAACAAATCGGGGATAGGTCAATCCCACAGCGATGAATTAAACCGACGATCTCATCGCTTGGTAATGCCTTCCCCGCTCTCTATGCTTAGCCGATTCGGAGGATGTGCCTGCACTCCATTGCATCGGCGATCGCGCGGTTTCATCCCGCCACCGGTCCATCCGGCGCGGCGCAATTTTATCATTCCCATTCTCTGGCTGACTCAGCCTCGGCTTCGATTAAATTCGATCGCAATTTTTCCCAATCAGCGCGATCGCCCCTGCACTCCTCAACCAAATTGCCTCGCTCCAAATAAACCACCCGAGTGCAAAATTCCTCTGCTAGATCGAGCTGATGATTCACCATCACAATGGTGGTTTGCTCAGTCTGCGCCAGTTGTCTCAACAGCCGCAATACCGAGGCAGATCGTCCCGCATCTAGGGCACTGGTTGGCTCGTCTAATAATAAAATTTTCGGTTGAATAGCTAATGCGCGGCATAACGCCACCAGTTGTCGCTCTCCTAGGGATAGCTGCACTTCGGTGCGATCGAGCCATTCTGACGGAACGTTCAACTGCTCGAGCCAATACACCACTCGCCGTTTAATCTCTCGATCCTTCATCCCCCGCAACACCAGGGGATAGCGGATGGCGTCTCCCACGGACATTCCCAACAATTTGGATTCTTGCAACACCAAGGTGACTTGTTGGCGCAATTCAAGCACCGGAATATTTTCGTAATGGCGTCCCTCGAGATAAATCGCGCCTTGGGTGGGGTCGATCAGTCGGTTTAACAAGCGCAACAGGGAGGTTTTCCCCGCACCAGACGGCCCGACAATGGCCAGCCGATCGCCGGCTTGTACCTCCAAGGACATCTGGTTGAGGATAGCCGCACCCACATTTCCGCCGCCGATCGCCGCCTTTAATTCTACGCGATCGAGCTGCAGTTGGGGCGTGGGTTCGCTTGCTAAGCTCTTTACCATAACCTCTCGATTCCCTACCCAACTCCCACCGCTGTGGCGATCGTCCAGGCATCCACCAGCAACAACAATCCCGTGAATCCAAGCAAAATCAAATACATCCAGGGTTGCGCTAACGGGCGCACATCTCTGGTGTCAATCCCGGTTTTCGCGGATACCAATCGCACCAATTTCGCAAATCCCGCCACTCGCATGGGCAGCAAATACCCTTCCCCAGATTGACTGGAGAAATAGTACACCACTCCCCCTTGACCGGTGGTGCGCGGTTTGAGTGCTTTCACCTCTTCCCAGGGCAAAAACCAGCCTTTGCGAAACAAGGAGGGCACCCACTGGGGATAGGTGACTTGAATCCCTCGGGCATCTAACACCACTCGCTCGCTCAGTGCTGCGTAGAGGGCAACAGCGCCGAGGCTCAATCCCACCCACAGTAGGGCTGGAGGGACTGGCGCTTCGGTGGCTTCGGAGAGAAAGGGCAGGGGCACGGTAAGAGCCACATACAAACTCAGAAGGGTTATCCGGATTAAGGGAGAAATCCGAAAAATACAAGGCTTCGAGAGGCTTTCATCGGCATCAGCAACCGATGAAGGTTGGCGGTTGGGGGGATGGAGGGGTTCTGATGTCACGAGTTAGTTACGCAGGTGGAATGAGGATAATCGGCGGCGCTTACGCGCGCCCCTGTGCCCTATATTAACCGATCGCCGCTCGGATTATGGCAGGTATTTTTGCACTACGGTCCACCCACTCCAAGACACCCAGGCTAAGGTACAAAATAACAGGACGTTTGTGGTAACATGTGTGGGTCTAGCCCAGGGCTGGCGAGGTCCGATTTGTGTGGCACTCCAGGCGGAAAACAGCACCAGTGCTACCACACTCAATCCGGCCCACAAATGCACGGAATGCCCTAAGGTGCCATAGTGACCCAAGGTGCCGACAATCCCAATCCCTAGCAGCAGCAAGACTAACACGACTAGGGTTCCCCCGAGAAACCAGTGCAGCGATCGGGCAAATACCCTTCTCCCCCGCCGCGATTTGCGCGCCCGGAACATCCAAATCCCGGTCAATGCCAACAAAAAATAGGCGGCGATCGATAATCCCATCGACCACGCCGCTATTTTCCATAACCATAGAAACGAAGGCAAATCCAATATATTTTCCCCCATGAATGGCGAACCAACGATTGCCTTTCATTGTATTATTTTTTGAGGCTGGATTGCCCCAGCCCCTTGCACCCCGAGTTTCTTGTCGCAGTTGCCTGTAGGTTTTTCTGGTAGGCTTTGATTTATTAAAAATGGGTTGGCAAAGATGTTAGCTCGCGCAACCCTAGTATCACCCCAAATTTTTCATGTTATTAAACCGAGGTTAAAGTGGGTGATGAAAAGGAGTCTGTCACAGACCCGTCTGGATTATCTGTGCTGTTATCTGGCGCTTGGGTGTTTGCGCTTGTCCCGGCTTCTCCATCGGGAGGTTCGGCATCGGGATCGCCGTCTTCGACGATTTGCAAGCGCGTGCAAGGAATCTTATCGGATAAAATTGCACTCGCCATCATGCCGCAATGGATTTCGAGTAGGGCTTCGGAAAACGCTTCAAAAACAAGGCGCTGTCCGGGAAACACCACGCGCTCAAAATACCAGTTGGGAATATTGCTAATCCGCGCAATTTGGATTTTGCTGGTGGCATTGACATAGCAGCACAGAATGTGACCGGGGCGGTCAGCCGGAATGGGATCGAGAATTTGAGCCATGACGATCGAGGAGCTAATTTAACTAAACAACCTATTTATATTTTTCCACGGTAACATCTCGCGATCCCCACAAGCTGTAAACGCGACTACCAACTGCAGCGGATTTTGAAGCTTTTTGGGTTAAAGATTGGTCAAATCTAAGTTAAGATTTTCTTATCAGTGCCATCGATCCCCTCAATCAGGGCATTGGCGGCGCAAAACGTACTGCCATAAGAAAGTTTAATGGCAAATTAGGGGCCTCCAGGAGGGACTTTCGGGGGCGATCGCGCCGCTCAAAAGTCCCAGATTCGCTTCCCGGTAAGCATGATTGCTCAGGGAGTGGGGAGCCTCTACCGGCGGAAAATGTGCTAGCATCTAAGCCAAACAGAGGGATTCGCTCGCCTCTCATCCCGTTGCCGGGATTTAAAATTAAGATATATAAACAGTCTGCCGAAAACCCTTTTAAACCCTATGGAAAATCGCATCCTCTACGTCCGCCTCCCTTGCAACCCCATTTTTCCCATCGGGGTGGTTTATCTCGCCGATGCGGTACATAAGCTCTTCCCGAATTTAAAACAACGCATTTTTGACTTGGGCACTGTCCCGCCTTTGGATTTCGCCGGTGCCCTGGATGCCTGTGTGGATGAATTTCAACCCACCCTGCTGGTCTTCTCTTGGCGCGATATTCAAATTTACGCCCCGGTGGGGGGTCGCGGGGGCAATCCTTTGCAAAATGCTTTCGAGTTTTACTATGCCCGCAATCCCTTGGTGAAACTCCGGGGCGCATTGGGCGGATTGCGGATTACTACGGCATACTATCAGGAACTCTGGCGCAATCTGGGCCTGATTAAACGCGGATTGAAGCGCGCTCGCAAGTACCACCCGCAGGCGCGGGCGATCGTGGGCGGCGGCGCAGTAAGTGTGTTCTACGAACAACTGGGTCGCACTCTCCCCCCAGGAACGATTGTTTCGGTCGGCGAAGGTGAAGCACTTCTGGAAAAATACCTGCGCGGTGACGATTTTAATGACGAACGCTGCTATGTGGTTGGGGAAACTCAACCTCGCGATCGCATGATTCACGAAAAACCAACCCCTATCGAAAAAACCGCCTGTCAATACGACTACATCGAAACCATTTGGCCGGAATTCGAATACTATCTCCAAGAACAAGATTTCTATGTGGGTGTCCAAACCAAACGCGGTTGCCCTCATAACTGCTGCTACTGCATCTATACGGTGATTGAAGGCAAGCAGGTCCGCATTAACCCCGCTGATGAAGTGGTGGCGGAAATGCGTCAGCTTTACAACCGGGGTATCCGCAATTTCTGGTTTACCGATGCTCAGTTTATCCCGGCCCGTAAATATATCGATGATGCCATCGAATTGCTCCAAAAAATTCTGGCGGCAGGCATGAATGACATCCATTGGGCTGCCTATATCCGGGCAGATAATCTGACGCCGGAATTATGCGATTTGATGGTAAAAACTGGGATGAATTATTTTGAAATCGGCATCACCAGCGGTTCCCAAGAATTGGTTCGCAAAATGCGAATGGGCTATAACCTGCGGGTGGTTTTGGAAAACTGTCGCGATTTGAAATCGGCAGGATTTAACGATTTGGTGTCGGTGAATTATTCGTTTAATGTGATTGACGAAACCTTCGATACCATCCGTCAAACAATTGCCTATCATCGCGAATTGGAACGGATTTTTGGGGCGGATAAGGTCGAACCGGCTATTTTCTTTATCGGGTTGCAACCCCATACTCATTTGGAAGAGTATGCGTTTAAAAACGATTACCTGCAACCGGGTTACGACCCGATGAGTATGATGCCTTGGACCGCACGCAAATTACTCTGGAATCCAGAACCCCTGGGGTCGTTCTTTGGTGAAGTTTGCTTGTCCGCTTGGCGTCGCAATCCCAATGATTTCGGTCGGGAAGTGATGCGGATTTTAGAAGAACGTCTGGGTTGTGCAGATTTAGAAACGGCTCTTTGTGCCCCGATGAGTTCCGATCGCAAGCCGTTGGTGAAGGTGGGTTAGTTCCACCGATTTCCCTCGGAAAAACCCCTTTGAATTCTCTTATTTTGGCTTCAAACTGGTTTTTCCGGGGATTCCCCATCCCGTTTCCCCTATGATTCTAGATCGGGCACTGCCCGGTTCCGAGAGGGGGTAAGAGCGGGTAGATATTACAGGTTATCAACTCGAAATATTCATGTCTGCCGAGACGGGGCGATCGCGATCGGTGGAAGGGGAGAAATCAAACACCTGTCCGCGTCGGACAAATCCGAGAAAGCCATCGTGTTGGGCATCGGGAAGCGGACCGGGTTGATATCCATACAGCCACATTTTATTTTTAATTGGTGCGGGCAAATTCACCAGTTGATTGTAGTGGGCGTGAACTGGAGAGGGAAATTTGGAGGTTTCGCAGTCGTGGAAAATCAAATCGGCGCGATCGTAATAGTCTTTGATTTCATCAACGCACAACTGAGTATCGGTTGTGAGAAACATCTTCTGTCCGGCAATTTCAAAGAACAATCCATAGGTAGGCATAACAAAAAAGCCATTATTAATATGGATGACTTTTACCAGTTTAAACTCGATGTTTTCCCAGGTAAAAGAGCCGTGACGAGGGATTTTTTCCACCTCAAAAAACGTATCCAAATCGTTGAGTTCGCCCTCCACAGAGCGCAGTCCACCAGAGAGGGTTTTTTCCCACAAATCTGCTGCCAAATCTTTACTTAAATACAGGCGAGGTTTTTGGCAGCGGGGGTCAAATTTGGTGGTAAAGGCGATATATTCGAGACCTCCCACATGATCCGAGTGCAAGTGACTGATGTAAATATCGGTGATATCCAGATGAGAATAGCCGACCTCGTGGAGGGAAAAGCGGATATCCGAGCCGCAATCGAGCAAGAGTTTGTTGCCGCGATCGCTAATCAAGAGCAGGTTAGAGTGATAATTACCAGCACCGACGGTAAAAGCGGAACCGGAACCTAAAAAGATTAATTTCATAATTGTCCTCAAATGTCCGTTTAAATTATCCAGTGGGAAACACCGAAAAAATACCTCCTTTACGCCAGAGTGCTTTGAGCTTCTAGTTCTTTGTAAAGCGCATCGAGGCGAGTGGCGATGGGTGGAGGTGTAGAGGTCAGCCTGATGTAAAAACTGCCCGTTTTTCCGGTTGATTTTTCCAGCACTTTAGCATAAATATCTTCGCCGGTTAAATTCGGATTGTCGCTCACCAGATTCAGCTTAATATTGCTCAGGGGAGGGGGTAAAGCGTCGCTCTCTCGATATTCGGTACTCAGTTGCGCTTCTTTTGCCGAAAGTTCTACTAAAATTCCCCTTGACATTTCCTCGCTCATGTGCTTGCCGGACAAAACGGTGTATTGAACCGGGAGGGGTTCGGAAAGGGGGAAAAAGATTTCTTCTTCTTTCGACAAGGCGATATTGTACGGACCGCCGATACCGCCGACTTCGTAAATGATAATCGGTTCTTTCACGCCTTTGGGCATGACTTCTCGTTCCCCGTCAATCTGGATGAGTTCTGGACCGCCGGCATCTTGTAAGGTGCGATCGCCGATCAGGATTTGACCGCCGGTGGTATAGGATTCGATGCGATAGGTTAAATTGACTTGACTGCCCACCACGCCATATTTGGTGCGTTTTTCCGAGCCGATATTGCCCACGACGACTTCGCCGGTATTGATGCCGATGCCCATTTCCAGGGGAGGGAGATGCCACTGTTGGATAGTTTGGTTGACTTCGTGCATAGCAAGCTGCATGGCGACGGCGCAAGCGATCGCGCGGGTGGGGTCGTCGGGTTTGGGAGTGGGGGCACCAAAGAGGACCAAAATGCCATCGCCCATAAACTCGTCAATGGTGCCTTGATAGGCGGTGATGACATCTGCCATATAGCCGAGATAGAAGTTAAGAATTTTGACCACTTCTTCCGGGGTCAAGCGCTCGGATAAGGCAGTAAATCCGCGTAAATCGGAGGTTAAGATGGTGATTTTGCGCCGTTCGCCGCCGAGTTTGAGACCTTCGGGATTTTCTAAGAGGTTGGCGACGACGCCATCGGTGAGATAGCGACCGAAGATTTGGCGGATATCGCCGGCGGTCCGGGCGATATAGGCGGTAATGGCGATCGCGGAACCCACCAGGGCCAAAGCTGCCGGCACCACTGGAATCCACCAGCCAGACAAGAAGGCACCATAGGTGATGCCCAACAAAGCGCTAGCACAGAGGAGGGCGATCGCGGTTCGTTGCCAAGAGAGATATCGCACCCCGCCGGCATAGCGCCATTTCCAGGTGAGGAAAGCACCCAGACTACTCCAGAAGACGATCCACAGCCATTCGTAAGGGTCGGGCCAGGTTTTAATCAAGGGGCGATCGTCCAGGGCGGCCCCGAGGATTTGACTGATGAGATTGGCATGAACTTCCACTCCCGGCATGCGGCTACCGGGGTCAGTGGTATAAGGGGTGAAAAATAAGTCCTGGAAGCTCTCGCCCACGGCTCCGATGAGGACGATGCGATCGCGTCCCCAATCTGGGGGAACGCGATTTTTCAGGATATCCATCAGGGAGACCCGCTCGTACAAGCCGCCGGAACCTGTATAATTTAGCAGGACTTGATAGCCGCCCGCATCAGCTCTCACATAACCCCCATCATTGGGTTGAAAGGGTTTAAATACCGTGGGGCCGAACTGCCACCAGTCCGTCCCTGGGGCAAGCTGGGGGGCGATGCCTTCCGCCTCCAGATACAGACTGGCCAATAGCAGGCTAAAGCTGTAGACCGGATTGCCATTGGCATCGGTTAAGGTGAGCAAACCGCGCCGCAGGGTGCGGTCTGCATCGAAAATCAAGTCGTTCGCACCTACGTATTGCAAACCGGGGGGCGCGTCTACCCGGTCGCGATCGCGATCGCCGATAACTTTTTGGATGCCCACCAGATTCGGCGTGGATTGGAAGATATCTAAGAGGGCTTGATGGCCCGGTTCTACCGGGCGATCGCGATAAACGTCCAAGCCGATGGCCCTCACGCCTCTGGCGTTCAGGTTTTCGATTAATGCGGCATAGAAGCGATCGGGAATGATGGCTTGTCCCAATTCTCTCACATCTGCTTCGTTGATGCCCACGATCGCGATCCGGTCGTCCGGTTCTTCCCCAGGGCGCAGGCGCATGTACTGGTCAAACATTGCCCATTCCCAAGGTTGCAGCATTCCACTCAAGCGCAACAGAATCACCGCTGCCGCAACCGAGGGTGCTGTTATCCACACCCCGCGCCATTCCCACAGCAATTGTTTGACCTTTTCCCACATGACGGGACTCCCGTTAGTTTTCTACCGTGCAACATTCCGCGAACGGGGGGTCGGAGAATTCCCCGAGTCCCACCGAGGTTAACAGTTCTTCCCACTGCTCTGGATATTCAGGGCGCAACTGTGCTAAAATCGTTACGGTTTCGTTCCAGATTCGTTCTTGGGCATACATCTCCGCTTGCTCTAGGGGCGTGGCACTTTCCAGTTGAGTTTGTAACTCTTCACTGAGTGCTTTGCGTTCGATTTCCCCTTGAACCAGTTCATCGGCTTGGCGATCGCTGCGATCGCAAACTAACGCAAACTGCCATAGGTATGTTTCCCCCACCTTTAAATTCGTCGTTTCTGGCAGACTGACTTTAACGATACCCGAGGTATCCGACACCTCAAATTCATTAAAGTAAATTTCCTCCCCCTCTTCACTGACAATCGCGAATTCTCCCCCTTCAGCGCTATTTTCTGGCACGTAGATAAAGAACGTGGGATTTCCCGCTACCGTGGTCGCCATATTGTCCCGGGTGGGCATCAACGCGGTCAGAGGCATGGTATCCTCCGCCCGACAGGATGCATCATTGTCGCCGCGCACGCCCCCGCCTACAGTGCTTCGCGGTCCGCTCCGACTTCCCGCCGGCGGAGGGGGAAATTCCAGAGCAATCGGCGAGGGGGCTTGCCGTTGGGCGCGCACTTGCGCCGAGAATCCCCACAGCGCCACTGAGGACAAAACTAGGGCTAGGATCGTTAATAAATGAATTGATTTAAGCCTACTCACGATCGAAATACCTCCACATGACCGAATGATGGATGAGTGAAAGGGGCACGGGGGATATGGAAAAAAGAACGTTTGATGTACTGCTATGATAGTGGTTTTTTCCCAAGAGTGCCAGGGCGATCGCGGGAGAAAGAATTGGCTCAAACTGGATCCGCATTGCCCGCGATCGCTCTGGCTTATTTTAGCAGCATCTCCAAATGCTTTTTTCTGGCCCGCGTCTTCCCCTGTTTGTTGACGATTAGCGCCCCAAAAGTTTCATTTTGCTTTATTGGCTGCTTTTGAGCTGTGCGATCGCCCCATTCCAGCGATGTCTTTGTGCGTGTTCCAGACTTAAAATCTCATCTAAAGACCAATGAAAATAAAACGCAATGGTGGCTACCTCTTGGTGGAGGCGATCCAAGGGGTAGCCGATAATTCCCCCGAGGCGATCGGCTCCATTTCCGGTTGATTCAACTGTAGGTAAAACTCGCGCAAATAGACTAAATCCACTAAAAACAATTGCTCTAACAATTCCGGCGTCAGAGGGGCAAGGGTACCGAGACGAGTAATCAGCCGCGACAACAGGCTGATAATCCCATAAGCTGGATTTTCTCGCACCCGGATATCATTTTGAAAGTAAATTTCATCTTTTCCTGTCGCCAGACGCATTATCCCATGACGATGAATGTTGCCCCCCGGATCGACCAATCCTCGGGGAAGAATAAAGGGAAATTCAGTAGAAGGAAGGGTTGGATGGCTCATCGGTGTTTGCAGGAACAATATTTGCAGAATTTTCCGCTTCCAGGGCGTTGATTTGCCGATAAAAATTTTGTAAATAATACAAATCGGCGGCAAATAGATTTTCGATAACCGTCGGCGTCACCGGTTCTATAACCCCGAGACGGAGAATTACCCGCGAGAGGATAATCACCGTGGCGTATGCGGGATTGGTTTTCACGCGCGGATCGCGCATCGGGACAATTTCATCCATCGCCCGCGCCAACCGCATCACTCCTTGGCGGTGTAAATTGCCCTCCGGATCGAGATATCCTTTAGGTAAGGTAAATTCAAACTCGGTTTGAATCATTAGCAATTAAACAACGGCTACCCGTTTTAATTCTTCTACAGTCACTTCCATCTCTTCGATTTCTAATTCATTTCCCCCCACATTCAGGTCAGAAATGGTATAGCTCACGGGCCAAGCGCGTTTAAACTCCAATCTAAACTGGGGTTCGGCACCTTGATTGTAGATAGTTAAAGACCCATCGCGTTTTTGGCTTGCCCAATTGCCGTTTTGTACCGAATCGATCCAATTCCAGAGGGTCATGGAAATAGTCAATCCCCGGCGTAAAGTCAGGTTGGTATAGCTGACATTGCCGGGAAGTTTCGTGCGGATAACGCGACCTCTGGATTGACCTTTGTTGCCCCACATTTGCGGCGTGACTTCGCAGATTTCGATGGTATCTTGACTGGATTTAAACCCCTTGCATTCCATGAAATAGCCATCCACATTCTCGATGCTGCCATCGAGTTGCAGTTCAAAGAAAAATCGACAAGCGGCTAAGAGTTCGGGAAAGTCTGGCACGGTTTTTGGTGGGTAAATTGAATGATTGGCGAAAGTTTGGGGGGCGCGCAAATCGCTTTTTTGTCCCCCCATCGGCGGTAAGCTTGTCTATTTCGTGCGCTTCACGTATTCGTAAGCAAAGGTGACGGTTTCTTTCAAAGCCTCATTGCCCGCAGCATCCAGTCCTGACATGTTGTACGTCTTCGGCATCACGCCTTTAAACGTCCAACTGGCTGACTCCGAACCATCTTGTTTAAATACGGTAATGGTGGCTTCTTCCGTCTTACCTTTGGTTTTCGTCGCCCCCCCGAGGTCTGGCGTGGAGTGAGACTCGTAAAACCAATCGGCTACGGCTTTGGGTGCTTTGCTAGAGGTTACAAACGTCACCGTCACCTCTTGGGATTCTACTGCTGAAGGTGCGGCTTGACGATTCACCTTGCTTTTGGCGGCTACACCAAATGCTCCTTCCGCATTGGTGACCGGAATGCTCATTTTAATTCCAGAAATGGATTCGACGAGCAAATCTGAACTGAGATTGTCGGACTTAAATTCAAATCTAGCCTGAGAAAGCGGTTCCTTATCGACTGCCATTTTTTACTCCTTTGGGTTCTCCGGTTAACGATTTTCAGTGAGTTCAGCATCCTACAAATGGCTGAGTGGTTCCACTGGACTGATGCTAGAGCTGACTATTTTTTCCGTTCCACACTTTCCACGTTTAGCTCGAATTTTTCGGTGAGAAACTCTTCTCCGCCAACGTTGAATTCACCGACTTCGTAGCTAACCATTTGACATTGTTTTAGGTCGTAGGTTAACACTTCTTTAGCGTCGGCATCGAAAATAGAAATGGAAGCATCGATAAAATTATCGCTCCATGTTCCATCGCCTTCATAGGTGGCTGGGATGCCCTTTTTAAAATAGTTGTACAGGTCCATATTGCCATCTTGGATGACCGCTTCAATGGTGATGTTTTGGTTGTTGTAGTATCCGGTGGAAACGGTTTGGCGGTTCATTTGTCCCTTGGCGGTGGAGGCGATCGGCTTAGCATGACCGGAGGTTTTCGCCTGGACATCGATGCCACTGAATTTCAGAAGGGGGAATTCCTTGCCATCATAGGTAAATAAAAATCGGTTTGAAGAAATTACAAATAGGTCTGCCATCTGGTTACTCCTGGGAAATCAAATAGTAAGGAAAGGGCTTCAGGGTGGGAGAGGAGGGTGGGTCAGTTGTGCTGAGTTATCGCACAACTGACCAAAGGGAGAAGGAATTATTGACCCGGTGCCCACTGACTGATGCGGAAAATGACAAATTCCGCCGGTCGGACGGGAGCCACGCCCACTTCGATATACAAACGACCCATCATCATGGTATCTGGGGTGTTGAGTTCGCCATCGCACTTCACGAAGAAGGATTCGCCCACCGTATTGCCGACCAACGCACCTTCGCGCCAGAGGCGTTCGAGGAAGCTGGAGACGGTGCGCGTGACCCGCGCCCACAGGGCAGAATCATTGGGTTCAAACACCACCCATTGGGTGCCGATTTCAATGGATTTTTCGATGTAGCTCATCAGGCGACGTACCGGAATGTAGCGCCATTGGATGTTATCGGGTTCGACCAAAGTGCGAGCGCCCCAAATCTTGATCCCTCGGTTGTAGTTGGCGAAGTTGCGGATGCAGTTAATGCCTAACGGGTTTAATACTTCCTGTTCGCGGAAGTTGGTTTCGTAAGCCAGACCGATAACGCCGCGTGGGGTATCGTTGGCGGGGGCTTTGAACAGTCCGCGCGTTTCGTCGGTGCGACACCAGACGCCCATCATGTGCCCGGAAGGGGGAATGGCAATCGGTCGGCCCCCGTTGCGGGGGTTGGGAACTTTGATCCAGGGATAGTACAGGGCACCAAACATGGAACGGCGGTTGAAGGTATTCAACCAAGCGGCTACATCTTGGGGTTTTTGCTGTTCCGGGGGAACGGCGCGGTTTTCGTTCTTTCCGGGTTTGACTGGGGGCGGATCGAGGACCACCATGCGGAACGGGGGGCTGGGGGCGGAGTTCTCGCACATGCTGACCATCATTTCCATGATGCCGTGAACTTGATCCAGGTCGATTTGCCCTTCTTGATAGACTCGCATCAGGTCGGGACAGGCAATCATGGCTACGTCGTCAATCTCGAAAATGCCCTGGACGCCGGTGCGATCGTCGCGCTTGCCTTGCAGTTCTCGCGGTAGGCGATCGGCGTCTTGGATGAACGGCGGCGGCGGAGAGACTTCGTAGGTGCCGTTTATGGGGCGTTTGGACAGGGGGGAAACGGCGGGGAGACCTTCGGCAATGGAGACGTCAATATACTCGGACTCCTGGAGGGCTTCGAGAACGTAGCTGCCTTCTTCGGCGGCTACTTCTTCGTTCATTGTCAGGTGTTCGTAGCTCTCGAGTTCTTCCTCGCCGCGTTTTACGCTAATCTTAAAGTATTGACCATCATCTAGCGGCGGCTCTGCCTCTGAATCTTCCGGCTGCACCGGGGTACTGCTTTCTACAGTAACGCGAACCGGTCCGGTGGCGGCGGGAAGGGCCGGGGTGCCGCCGTCTTCTTCTGCGGCGGGGGCTTCGGCTCCTTTGAGGTTAAACAGCAAGGAGGGGCGTCCGGCAGAGGTGAGGAGTTTGGTGGCGGTTTCGGTGGGGGCTGGGGCTTCGGAACCGGGGAGTTTGGTGCCGATGCTGCTCACCCAACAGCGTCCTCCTCCGTTCAGGAACCAGCCGTACACAGCAAAGGGCAGGTAGGCGTTGAAGTCGGTAAACCCATCGGAACCGGGTTTGCCAAAGTATTCCAGGTACTGATCCCAGGTGGTGACCATCATGGGTTTGAAGACTTCCGCATCGCCGCGTACATCTTCGGTGAATCCAATAAAGCCGGGAACGCTGAGGCTGACGCCTTCGATGGGACGACTCCCTCGGTCTACTTCTTCGACGTAGACGCCTGGGGCAAAATAATCCAATGGCATGAGTGGTTGTCCTCCACTTGGTTTTTCGGTGGGTGGTGCGTGGGGCCACTTGCAGTGGCTTTAGGGGGTTGATGTGAATGACGTGCTGTTGCCGATCGCTGCTTGCTTTTCTACCGCGATCGGCACGCTGACGGTGACATACAACCCCGGACGCAGGGGCACCCCTAATGCCCTCCAAAGCGCTGCTTTGTCGCTGAGATCCACTACAGAAATTTTCATGGGTAAGGCTCCTTTTCTGCGAAGGGCCGGATCCAGTTGCGCTTCGGGCAGAAAAGGATGCGGAAGTAGCAGGGTCAATGCTTCTGACAGCAGACGCTGCTCTCCTAGGGCGGTGTAATCCCACGCTGTGAGCACAAATGACAGGTCATACCAAATGACGATCGCACCGTCTGTCTGGGATTGAGACTGCTGCAGTTCAGCGTTCTCTCGAACGTCGTAGCAGTAGAGGTTCAGCCTCGGACCTCTACCTTCTGCACTGGGACGATCGAAGTCAATTGCATCCATTGCGATTAGGGATGTCCCGCCTGCGAGAATTTCTGCTAAGGTCTGAGCCACCGCAGGGATCATAGGAGGGAGTGATTAGGCTGTACAGTTTATAGATTAGTCAGTCTTGATGCGGCTGGTTATTAGACTTTGGTCGAAATTTTAAAATTTGTGTAGATTCTACTCTACTTTCCGATTCCGAGGTTATGGTGGATTTAATGTTACTTAAGTGAAGGGGAGAACCCTTCCTCCGCACCGCTTAGGCTAAAGAATAAGGGTATGCATCAATTGAATTTTCCAAAATCTCTGCCTTTTTCGGTGATTCCTCCTAGGGAAAAACCCTCCTCTGCTGGCATTTCATCCATCGCTCAACGACAAGTGGATCGATTGATGGCTCGACTTCCTTTGGTGGGGGCTTGGTTGGTTTACCGCGATCGCAAGAACCAGCACCGACACCATTTGAGTTCTGTTCGCTCAGAACTCCCGGCGTTTGACCCCGATTTCCGGTCTTTTCTGGAGTCGGAAAGTTGGCAAAGTGAATTAGAATCTCCTTATCCGTTTTCTTCCCCGGATTTTCAGTTGATTTACTTATTGCCTTTCCCGGGAGAAAAAAACTCGAAATCAATCTTTAATTCCACAAAGGTAATGGGACATTTGTCTCGGGGCAAGTCCTCTCTTCTAACTCGGGATTTGCCTGCAGCGTCTAACTGTTCCTCGAGGGCTGAAACCCTAAATGAGTATTTGCTCTTGTGGGCTTATGAAGAACTTTCTGCTATGGATCGCGAAGGGATTGGCCAACAAGTGGAATTGCTTGCCGATTACCTCGCACTGGCTTCAGAATCGGCTCGTCAGCGCGAAGAAATTCGCCTCCTCGAACAGGTGGTTCGCAAGGGAGAACATCAATTGCGACACTCTTTAGGTCTGATTGCTCTTTATGCCGAAACCCTTTATCGCCAATTACCGGGGGAGAAGTTACAAGCCCAGGCGAATGTGATTCGCGAAACGGTGGGTGAACTGAGCGATCGCTTGCGGGATATGATAAACTGCGGACAACAGGTTAAACTACAGGTGGCGGTGGATGATTTATGTCAGATTGTAAATGAGACCCTTCAGGTTTTAACCCCTCAGTTAAACCGCAAAAATCTTCGGATTCAGTACCCCAATCGGTCTGTAAATCTGGCGATTGACCGTTGGCAGATTAAGCAGGTTTTTGAAAATTTGCTCGGAAATGCCATTGAGTTTAGTCCGCCAGGAGAAACGATAGATTGCAATTGGCGCGTTTTTCACAATGAAGTGTTGGTGGAAATTCGCGATCGCGGTCCGGGTCTTTCTCCAGAAGATTTAAAGGGGGCTTTCGCTCCGTTTTATTCTCGGCGATCGGGGGGGACTGGCTTGGGTCTGACTATTGCTAAAAAAATTATCCTAGACCATCGCGGAAGCATTTGGGTGCAAAATCTCCCCGAGGGGGGGGCACAATTTTCCTTTACTCTGCCCCACAATTGTAGTTACTCTGAGTAACTACAATTGACAGGTTTCAAGAATGAAGGGATAAATTTAAGGTCGATAAAGATGTGTCATTGAGATAATGAGGATTAATCGAAATAAGCATTTGTTCGGCAATTTTTTCTCCCTCCAGAAAAGGCGCAGAGATTTGGATAGTTTGTTCGCGGTAAATGCAACGCCAATTGGTTAAATAAGGGGATTAATAATGGAAATTCAATTAGTTTCAATCGTCATCGTTGATGATGATTTGCGATTTCGGCAAGGGTTGCGAACGGTGCTTGACTTCTACAGCGATCGCGAGGAATTTCGATTCCAGATTGTGGGAGAAGCGGCTTCGGTAGAGCAAGCTTTAAAGGTTATCCGAGAACAACATCCGGCTTTAGTGTTATTAGATTTAGAATTGGGAAATAGTGATGGCATTGCGGCGTTAAATCGCTTGCAGGAACAAGGCTTTCAAGGGAAAGTGTTGATTTTGTCGGCTCATCACGAGGACGAAATAGTGTTTCGAGCAATGCAAGCGGGGGCGCGGGGATATCTATTTAAAGAGCGATTGGCGAAACAACTGTACGAGGCGATCGCAACAATTCTGAAGGATGAAATCTATTTAGCCCCAGAGGTGGCGACGGGATTTTTCCGCATCTTTCATTTCTATAAAGGCTATTCCTTATCCGGGTCTCCAACCATTCACCTTACCCAACGGGAACGCGAAGTGTTACAGTGGTTGGTCAAGGGAGCGTCGAATGAGGAAATCGCTGGCCATCTTTACGTGACGGTAGCCACTGTCAAAGCGCATTTGACGGCAATTTTTGAAAAATTAGGCGTTAAAAGTCGCACTCAGGCTATTGTCAAAGCGTTAAAAGGTGGGTTGGTTTCGAGTTCTTAATTGAGATGAGTTGGATGAGAAAACAGCCTGAATGGTGATGAATTCGATACAACATTGGCAAGCTGACAATCAATCGGCGCTCGATCGCCGATTGAGTTGGCTGCGAGAACAACCCTCGAAAACCCTGTTTTTTGAACCTTCCGGGGTGCATTTTATTTCGGTCAAAAAAATCGAAAATTTGGTGCAACTGGCGTTACTGGAACAAACCAGTTTATCCACGCAATTATTGCAATCCCAATTTGATTTAACCGATCCGCTGAATTTGTTATCTCCCTACACCCAAGCGATGATGCTCAGTTTGCTGTGGCATCCCACGCCGCAACGGATTTATCTGGCGGGGTTTGGGGGTGGGAGGATTCCGTTAGTGTTGCATCATTTCTTTCCCACCGCGAGGGTGGAATGTAGCGAAATCGATCCGACGTTAGTCGAGGTGGCCAAAAATTTTTTTGGGGTGGAACTCGACGATCGCCTGCAAGTTAGGATCCAAGATGGGAGATCGGATCTCGCCGCCCAAGAGACCACCTACGATATTATCGCCATCGATGTGGTCTTGGGAACCGGTTATATGCCCTATTCGTTGGCAACGCGAGAGTTTTACCAGTTGTGCAAAAGGCGGTTGTCTGCGTCGGGGGTGGTGACGGTGAATCTGTTGCAACCGGATCCGTTTTATGCGGATCGGGTGAAAACCCTGCAAGGGGTGTTTGACTGGGTGGGATTGGTTCCCCTGGCGGGGGGTAACGCGGTGGCGATCGCCACGGATGGGGAGGGTTTCTCTCCCGAGGAGATCCGCGATCGCGCCGAGTCCTTGCAAGCAAAACTGGGGTTTTCCTTTCCGTTATCCGAGCGATCGGGCGATTTTATCGCACCCCCGCAACTCCAGGAACATCTTCCGGAGTTATCTTCGGCGCAACTCCTGTGTGACGACTCGATTCCGGGGGGGTATTTCCAGTCGCTTCCGGCTTTTAATACGGTGTTTTCCCTAGTGGATCCAAAACTGCCCTGTCCCTGCGGTTCGGGTCGGTTGTTTGAACGCTGTCACGGGGGGGGATAACGCATTCCAATCGGCAACGCCCCGCGTTATGTTTTGTATAAAAAGCGCTTTTCCGAACCTCAAGCAGCGGAAAAGCGCTACCGCTTTTATGTATAAAACAGGGCAGCTAATACTCTATATTTATGTGTTGTGAGAAATACCTCTACCCCGCGTCACCGAGGCGATTTATCGCGTCTCTACCAGCGGGGGTGGGACGCCTTTCTAACCGGAAGGCATGAAAAACGGTATAACACTCCCTCCCACCAAGCAACCGCCGGACATTGGGAGACGACGCTAGAGGGCAATGGTTAGCGTCATTGCCCCGGTAAGGGGTAGGAAAGTCAGAGTTTCGCTGAACTTGGGTTAACTATTCTGACTCCTACCGCACGAGCGATCGCCATTGCGCGGCGATTGGCTTGTGGTTCCAGGGCGAAGGTTTCGCCCCGACCCCAATTTTTAAGCCGCTTCGGTGTCTTTTTCGTCTTCCTCGTCTTCGAGCTGAATCAGGTGAATGTGTTTGTAGCCCAACTTGATTTCAAATTCGTCTCCGGGCTTTAATCCCATTTCCTGAGTGTAGGTCGAACCGATGACGAGTTGGCCATTTTGGTGAACGCTGACCCGGTAGCTTGCTTCGCGTCCGCGACCGCCTTTTTTCGCTTCCGGATCGAGAGCGATGCCTCTTGCTTCGAGCAGTGCATCGTAAAATTCAGTCAGATTCACCCGGGTTTCGCCGGATTTTGTGGTGGTATAGTAACCGCAAGCTTTCGCTAACTCTCTTCGGGGTAAGTGGGAGAGTTCTTTCGCTTTCTTGAGCAGTGCTTTACCGCGACTGGGACTTGTTTCTGCCATGAGACTAAAACCTAACGACTTACTTCACGCTATTAAATATTAGCATAAAATAGAGCATATCATATTATTTCACCGCTGGTGATTTTGATGCGGATTTTTTTTCTATCGAATCGCCATCGGCGCAGGCTAACGCGGTGGGTTAAAAATCAGGGGTCGCCACCCTCCCTAAGCAGAAAAAATCCTTGGAGTAAGGCAATAAGCGCGATCGCCGCCCGAAGCGCTTCCGGGTGGCTTTTTCTTCCACTCGAAAAGCCGATCGCGCTGAAAAGGCAGTGCAGGTGGCGGGGGATGGGATAACCCGAAAAGCCCGAAAAACGCTCGTTAGTGAAAGGTTAGCGCCATCGCCGCGCAAATTTTCCGCCTAAAAAGTTTAACCTTTTAAAAGGAGTATCCTTTGCTGATGTAGATCGCCCGAGTCGCGCGATCGCAACGGTGACTTCTCCGGCTACTCCACCCCCATTATCTTACCATTCTCCGGTTTAACCCGCACAGGATTGGTTTGTCGGTTGCCGTTTTTGCGGGGGTGGTTGTGGGTTTGAAGCGGGTTGAATTCCTCGATGCTGGGCGACCGGTTGTGGGTTATTTTCCTCAACCGGTCAGGGTTTGGGTGGGGAAGTGGAGGGGAAACTTCCCTCGCCTTCCTCCCCCCCCACCTGCTGCTTTGTTACCAAAGTTACGCGGTTTTCTCTGATGCAAAAATCCCAGGAGTGGATATCTCCTACTCTCCGCAGTGGGATAGGTAAAAATGGCAATTGCCGAGGTTTGATTTCCCCGGTTTTCCTCGGTGGGGTTTCCCAAGGGCGATTTTTATCTTCAACGGCGATCGCGCCGGGAGGCGATTGGGGGGTCTGACCTCTTTTTCCGAGGGCATTGAACTGCAAACAATTTCTCCGAGTTTGCGCGCCAAAGTTTCGGCGTCGGCTTTCCCCGAAGGATAGCCAAAACCGCTCGGTTCTTGATTGTTTGTCCCGCCTACTGTGGGTTTGAAAATCTCTCTGCGCCACCTAGGGTTCGGAAGCGAAAACCACATTGCGAACCCAGACCGGCTTCGTTTTTGCGGGTTCCAGGTTGAGGCGATCGCGCTTCTGTGCTACAGCCATATATTACAGCCGTTTTTTATACTTACTCGCCTTAAGCGCCCGAGATGTGAGGGCGCGCGCGATCGGAGGACAGGGTACATCCTTACGGAAGCCCCCCGGACATCGAATCCCATCATCGGTTACGGGAACGGATTCTTTAAACTTTAGTTAAGATTTTTGCTGTTTGGCACCAATTCGGGGTAATCTGAAAGCAAAACCCAGCCCACCAATTTTCCCCGTCAGAAACGACAATACATTCGTACAGTTTTCCATCGCAATCGCGAATTCCAACCATGAGCAATCATCTGGCCATTGCTACCGTTACCGCTTGCTTGCAACGCATGTTGCAGGCATCAGTGCAACTCGACATTGATGGTGCCCGCGTCACCACCGCCCGCCCCAATAACCTGGGCGGTGGCACTCCCGAAAAAGGCATCAATATTTATCTGTATCAGACAACCCACAATCACATTTGGCAAAAAAATTCCGAAGTGCAAATGCGAAGAACCCGGGATATGGCCGTCAAAAAATCCCGGACCGCCTTAGACCTGCATTTTATGCTCAGTTTCTATGGCAATGAAGTTGAATTAGAACCGCAACGATTGTTGGGAAGTGCGGTAAAAACCCTCAGCGATCGCACCCTGCTCAAACGAGAAACCATTCAAGATACCCTCGCCGACTCCACCTTTAGTTATCTCAGCGAATCCAACCTCGGCGAACAAGTGGAAGAAATCAGTTTCCTCCCCTTAGACCTCTCCTTAGAAGACCTTTCCAAAGTGTGGTCGGTGTTTTTCCAAACCCCCTATACCCTTTCGATTGCCTATCGCGCCAGTGTGATAATGATAGAAGGAGAAGAACCCGCCACGCGACCCTTACCTTTGCGCGATCGCAGTATCGGCTCTTGGTCTTTGTTCAACCGCCCTTTAATCGAACAAGTCACCTCCACCGCAGGCAAATTTGCCCCGATTTTCTCCACCAGCACGCTGGTAATTCGCGGTAAAAACTTAAAGCGACATCAAACTAAAGTGCGAATTGGCGATTTAGAGGTTTCCCCGCAAAACATCAGCGAAACCGAACTGATTATCCCCCTAGAGCCTATTTCCGATAAAACCCTACAAGCAGGCGTACAAAGCTTGCAAGTCATTCATCCATCCCCAGAAAATCCCCCCACCGGAAACGGAAACCAACCCCCAATTCCAACCCACGGACAACCCACTCAACTGTTAACCCAACCCCGGGTATTTTCTCCCACTATCGAATCCAATGCGATTCCTTTTATTTTGCGACCGATTATTACTAAAGTCACCGTTTCCAAGCTAGAAGGGCGGGAAGAAGAACGGCGATCGGCGCAAATTAAAGTGCGGGTAAACTTAACTGTAGGCAAACATCAGCGCGTGGTATTGGCAATGAATGAAAAAGCCAGCCAAAATCCCGCCGCCTATCTCTTTGAAGCCTCATCCAGGCGACGAGACGGTACCTTAGTCACCATTCCGATTAAAAATGTCAAACCCGGAGAATATCTGGTTCGCTTGCAAGTGGATGGGGCAGAAAGTATGCTGGAAGTGGATTCCGACCCGAATAGTCCAAGCTACAATCGCTATATCAAACCGAAAATGGTGATTCGCTAGGTAAGAATTATTGTAATTGGCGGTTAACATAATGAACGAAGAAGAATTGAGACGAAAGCTAGATCGCGAGATTGATATCATCAGTATCAATCAACTCAATGACTTAGGAAATCGAGCGGTAGAATTGGGCTTAATTGTCGGACATGGCTATCGCGGCGGTCAATATGAAATTCTGCGTCAAGGGGAGGCGTTGATGATGACGCCACCAGAGGCGCAGAGTTATTTGGAAAACTTGCTTCGGGAATGTGGAGAATAATGAGAGTGAAGCAGATAGGAAAGAGCAACTGGTTGGGGGAAAACCAGGAATATTTGATAAATGAGATCGCCCGGATTCGGTTATGGTTGCAGCAGCGACTAGAGGCCCGAGGCGAAACCCAGGGCGTTCATCCGGAGTTCCGCAACCCGGACCTCACCTGGAATCACGACACCCCACCGGCCCTGGAATACCTTTGTCAAACCTTTGGGTTATCCGCCTTCGAGCGGGATTTGCTGCTCTTGTGTGCCGGAATGGAATTGGACGGCAGTTGGGCCACCCTTTGTGCGGCAGTACAGGGGGATCCGCAGCGCAACTATCCCACCTTTAGTCTCGCCCTGGATATTCTGCCGGCAGCCAATTGGGGAGCGCTGACGCCCACCAGTCCCCTGCGTCGGTGGCGACTGCTGGAAGTGGGAGGCGGAAATGCCCTCACCAGTGGGCCACTGCGAATTGAGGAGCGGGTGCTGCATTATTTGGTGGGGATAGACCATTTAGACGAACGGTTGTGCTCCACCGTGCAGGCGGTTGCGCCGCACCTGATGGATCCGGCGGGGTTGCCCCCCTCTCATTGCCAACTGGCACAGCAGGTGGCGGAGGTATTGACGAGCGAAGAGAGTGGGGGGTTTGCGATCGCCCAACTGTGTGGGAACGATGTGGCTAGCAAGCGATCGCTCGCCGCAGTCGCCTGTGGGTTCGTGGGATGGAACCTGCATGTCATGGCGGCTGATGCCATTCCCATCACCACCAACGAGATTGCAGAACTAATGCAATTGTGGGAACGAGAGGCCATTTTGAGCAACAGCGTCCTATTGCTCGACTGCGACGAGATAGATAGCAACGATGTGGCCCGAGAAAGCGCGGTGGCGCGGATTATCGAGAATTATCGCCAACCGCTGATTGTCACCAGTCGCGATCGCCGACATCCCCGCCAACGTCCCTTAGTCACCTTTGAAGTCACCCCACCCACCCCAGACGAACAGCGAATCCTCTGGCACAATGCCTTGGGAAGCATGAGCGCGAGTTTAAACGGTCACGTGGACCGGTTGGTGTCTCATTTTAGTTTGAGCGTCCCCGCCATTCGCGCCGCTTGCGTCAAGGTGAAGGGAAAGGCGAATGGAGGCGAAGGGGAGAGGGATTCGGTAGGCGATCGCCTGTGGTCCGCTTGCCGCATCCAGGCGCGATCGCGCATGGAAGACCTCGCCCAACGCATCGAATCCGCTTCCACCTGGGATGACCTGGTACTCCCAGACATCCAGCGCGACACCCTGGGCGAAATCGTCGCCCACGTGCGACAGCGCGCCAAAGTCTACGAAAAGTGGGGATTTGGCGGCGTCTTCGGGCGCGGGTTAGGCATCAGTGCCCTATTTGCCGGGGCCAGCGGAACCGGGAAAACAATGGCTGCCGATATTATTGCTCAACAGTTAGAACTGGATTTATATCGCATCGATTTGAGTTCGATTATTAGTAAATATATCGGCGAAACCGAGAAGAATCTGCGCCGGGTGTTCGATGCGGCGGAAGCTGGCGGGTCGATTCTGTTGTTTGATGAAGCGGATGCGTTATTCGGCAAGCGCTCTGAAGTGAAAGACTCCCACGATCGCCATGCCAATATCGAAGTGGCTTATCTGTTGCAGCGCATGGAAGCTTATCGCGGATTAGCGATTTTGACCACTAATTTGAAAAGTTCGTTGGACCAGGCATTTTTGCGGCGGATTCGCTTCGTGATTCAGTTTCCTTTTCCCGATGCCAGTCAGCGCGAAGAGATTTGGCGGCGGATTTTTCCCCGAGAAACGCCTACGGAGGGGTTGAATTATCGGAAATTGGCTAAGTTGAATGTGGCGGGGGGGAATATTCGCAATATTGCCTTGAATGCAGCGTTTATTGCGGCGGATGCTAATGAAGCGGTGATGATGAAGCATATTTTGGAGGCAGCAAAGAGCGAGTACATGAAGTTGGAACGACCTTTGACCGATACTGAGGTGAAAGGTTGGGTGTGAATCGGGAAAATTAGACTTTGGTCTAATAGGTGCGATCGCTGCTGATATGGGAAAGTAGGCTAGGGTGCGCGATAGGCACCATATCCCCATTGGCGATCGCGCTTTTGTGGGAAGATAGTAAGTAACAATCGAGTTAGCCAATTCGGCGAGGGGAAACGATGGCAACCAGACGGCATATTCAGAAGAAAAGACAATCGAATTTTAAATCGACTCCGGCGACGGGCATGTTTAAGTCGCGCTCTTTTGCCGAACCCACTACACCAGACGCCACGGTGCAGGCAAAGGTGGATTCGCAACCTCCAGGGGAAGCAGCAAGGGGCGATCGCCTGTCGCACATCGAAGTGTCTCCACCCTCTGCGATTCAACCCAAACTGGCGATCGGCGCACCGGGAGATAAGTACGAGCAAGAAGCCGATACCGTTGCCCGCAAGGTCGTCAAGCAAATTAGTGCCCCCACTCCCCCGGATCCTCCTCCAAATGGTGGGGATGGTTCCGTCCAGCGTCAAATGTTCTCGAAACCCTCGATTCGGAGGCTGACGGTACAACGCCGGGAAGCCATAGAAGGAGGAGAGGCTTCCTCCGATTTGGAACGCACCATCAGCCAAGCTAAAAGTAGCGGAGTCCCCTTGGCAGCCCCCATTCGCCGCCAAATGGAGGGGGCATTTGGGGCCGACTTTGGTGGGGTGCGGGTTCATACGAATAGTACGGCGGATACTCTCAATCGTTCCCTGAGTGCCCGTGCTTTTACTACGGGGAATAATATCTTTTTTAAAAAAGGGGAATACAATCCTCAGAGTTCCACAGGGAAAGAATTGCTTGCCCATGAATTAACCCATGTGGTGCAGCAGGGTGGTAGTAACCTGCAACGCCTTTCTTCCCAACAGGCGATCGCCACCCAAGCTGCTCCACAAATTAGCCGCAGTCCGGAGAACGTCATTCAACGGCTATTGTGGACTTCTGACCAATTTGATAAGGAAATCGCTGACAAAGTTAAAAGAACATTCTATACTCCAACGGTTTCAAAAATATCGCAACAAATTTTAGCTAAACTACGAAGTTATGAAACGGTTTATCTGAAAAAAGGCTCCTCGCTTTTCATGGTAAACAAATCACAAGTTGAAGAACAACGGATTAAAGAAATTAAAGAAATAGTCAGGCTTGTTGCGGCGGCTAGAGACGTATCGGACAACGCGGAAACCAAAACTAAATTTACCAACTTTGAGGAGTCTTTACTTCAAGAACTCAACGGACTTGAAGCTCGCAAGAAAGGCGATCGCGGTACGATTTCAACCCAGTACATAACCAACTATGCTGAATATCTTTATGAACAAGTTATCTATCCTCAAATTTTCTCCAAAATTTCCTACAAGCTGGGGTTGGGGAGAAGAGCCTGGCTACGCTCGTCCGACCTAAATGAATTCAGAAACTCCCTAAAGCAGGCTGCCCGAAGTCAAGCCTATGCCGATATAGATACAGTGGTGGAACAGGAATTAAACGCTGCTAAAAAGAATTCAACTGACGCTGCTAAGTCTTATTACGGAAAGCAGGCTAAAGTGGAAGCATACACCACCGCTAAAAGAGATGCTGTTGATGAGGTCATCAAAGACTTGGCGCGGGAAATTACCGAACAATTTGCGCCGAAGAAGAAGGTATTCAAGGAATTCTCTGACTCGCTCCAGCTTGTAGATCCCAACGATGTAATGTCTTCCGATAAAGAGAAAAAGATTCTCGATAAACAGGCAGAAGAAATAGTTAAGAAATATGTAGGAGTCACCAAAGGTAAAAGCGCGAGTCCGGCGATCGCTTACGCCCGAGAAATTGCTAAAGGAAGTTCAGTATATGCCTCAGAACAACGGGATGAGCTGGTTGATAAAGTAACTCAGGTTACTACGGAAAACAAGATTGGCCAAAAGGCTCTCCAGAAGGTTATTCAAGAAGATAGCCTAACAAAAGGCTTCTCTCGGCTTGCCAAACTGATTGACTTTGCTGTTCCCGATCCGGGAGATAGCTGTGAAGTAGATATCAGAATTCAAGTGCCGATTTATGGGGGTTCCTATTTTGTAACCCAAGTGAAGGGAAGCGCCGAAAAAGGGGATGAAGGGGAAGTAGAAACGGGTCTTGAAGTTTCTATGGGAGCCGGTTGGTCTGCTGTTGGAATTGGCATCGACCTTCAGTTTGGAGCTTTCTTTAATAGCAGCGCCAAAACCAGTGACCAAGCAATTGGCCTGATTTCCTATGGCTTCTATCGAAAGGTTCAACACATCGATGCATCTGCAGCCGCAAGGGTGTGGGGAGCCGGTGGTGAAAAAATAGATAAAGTGGAAGGCCAGAAAAACCTCGCAGAAAGCTGGGGGGCAATGATGGAAGAGTGGCTATTCTACGAGCGAGATGCCGCTGGCAATATTATCTATGAGGATGTTAACGGGCAAAAAGTGCCGAAAATTAATGAAGATGCTACCGTTGAAATTGGTTGGTTCGGCAAAGGAAGTGGCCGAGCCAAAGTAGGTGACAACGGCGGCGAATTCGAGGCACAAAGACTATCTGGAACGAAGTTTTCCGCCGAAACCCTCGGCAAAAATGCTCTAGGCAAGACGAGCAAAACACCAGAGCAAATGGCAAAACTGCTGAAGGGTCAACAACGAAGAACTGTGAAGCTGAAATTTGCTGCAGAACTAAAAGCACTTGATGAGACGGCGGGTGAAGTTGAAGTGTCTGTTGTGTCGGTTCCCAATCCACAGGGCGCGCCCGTTCCTTGGTCATCTCGAGTTCTCGAACTTGAGGTTGCATTAGCTAGTAAAATCAGTGCCAAAGTCAACGACTCTGCCATCTGGAAACGAATTGTGGCCGGCATTATTACCTCATTGAGTGCTGCAGCCAAAAAAGGTTGGGACTATTGCGCCTCTCAAGACCAGAAAAATCAGTCGTCCACAGCGAAAGACCTAGGAAGAGCAGAGACGGGGGGAATAGATTATGGGGCAATGTTGGCCTCGGCTTCACTAGCACCAGAAAAAGAAATAGAAGAGGAATTATCGCGCCTGGATAGCATTGATACTGGGTTTGAATTTAACCAAATCCTCGAGCTAGGCGCTACATACCAATTCGAGCGTAAAGATATCGGTCAAGAACTCGAACACAGTATTGAGTTGGCAGTGAAGCGAGGAAGAGAAATTGGGATGAACGTGGGTTGGAGTGAAGTAGGGGGGGTTAAATCTAAGATAGAGAGTAAAGTTACCCTTGTTAAATATCAGAAAAAATGGTAAACTCCATAAAATGTCAGGGCGGATATCCTATGGTACGCTCTATTCAGAGCTATCCGTCCCCGATGCGAGTGAAAAACTCCCAAACGGGCAAACCTTTGCAGGGTTTAATGTGAAAAAGTCTGTTGTTTGAATAGCTGATTATATCTGCCCTATCCAAAAGGTGTCGATCGCAAAGTTGAGCTGATGAAAGAAAAATATCGCACTGAGCAACCCCTTGTCTTTCATACCCTGCGGGGCGAACGATTAGCTAGCTCCCTGGGTTGTGTCGCCGTTGAAGAGGAGAACTCCGCTATCTCTGCTTATGAATTGGAAGTGAATGTTGATTACCCTACCTATCAAACAATCAAGCACCAAGGGCTGTTTAATTTGCTGGTAGACCAACTTTTGTTCGATTCCGATGGCTCTTTAGAAGAGCAAAATGTGACGATTAATTTGCGACTGAAGCCTAATTTACAGCAGGATTTACTCCAACAGGCTAGTACACCTGAAACGATTTCTGATTATCTCACTCAACTCGATGCTAATTCGGAACAGGGCTTTTTCTTGTCTACCGAAAGTTGGCTGGCAACTGAATTCACTCAAGTACAATCCCTGCCACCGGAGTTGGAGGGCGCTGGTGAGTTGAAAACTGGCTATCAAACTCTCTGGGCTAAACCAGATTACTTCAAACAGCAGCTTGCCTCTACGGCACCGATGTCCATGAGAGGAACAATTCTGCGGTACCTCGAAGACAATAACATTGCCTACGAACAAGTGAATAATGGTATCCTCCGATTTCAGTTTCGGGGAGAAAATGGAGAGTGGACGGGATTAATTAAAATTGATGAAGCGAACAACCAGTGTGCGGTGTATTCGGCGTTTCCCGATCTCATCCCTCAAGAATGGAGGAAAGCCTGTGCTGTTTTACTTGCCAATGCCAACTACGATTTGGACATCGGAAACTTTGAAATCGATTTAGAAGATGGCGATCTGCGCTATCGCGCTAGCCTCGCTCTCGGTGAAGATTCTCTGACCCCTTCTTTGTTCGAGCAGTTGTTAGTAGCTAACCTAGAAGTTATGGATAAATATTTACCGCAAATCAGGCGGATTATCAGTTAACATGCGGCATCGCCCCACTCAGAGAGACAATTCCTAGAGTTGCCTATTTGGGTTCTCTTGCTAAAAATACAACGATGACAGCAGGGTAGTTCGAGGTTAAAAGTCTGGCTATGAAAAGACGATCGCCTATAACTGCCCGCGAATTACAAATTGCCAATTGCCAATTGCATATATAGTATTTTCCCTGAAAACAACTATCCCGATGACAGGAAAGTTTGCGCCAGAAGGGAACTGGAGAAAACTTAGACCTTTGTCGGATAAGCGAAATGGCAGGGTTGTGAGAAAATACAAACCACAAGTGCAAATTGCCATCAGGGAGGTTTGAGTATGGCAGCCGGAAGACAATCCGAGAAAAAAGGGCGATCGCGCATTACCCCCACACCCGCGACCGGACTATTCCAGCCGCGTCCCTTTGCCGCGCCCACAGAACCGCAACCGGCCATGACTCCGGAGGTACAGACCCTAGCCTCACCCACTGCCCTCGGCAGCGATCGCCTGTCGCGCATCGAAGTGTCTCCACCCTCTGCGATTCAACCCAAACTGGCGATCGGCGCACCCGGAGATAAATACGAACGCGAAGCCGATCGCCTTGCCCAACAAGTGGTTGAGCACATAAACAGCCCCACACCCCCGGAACCCAATCCCGGGAATGGCTCCCTACAGCGTCAAACCAATTCTCAACCCTCGATCGCGAAACTGACAGCGCAACCCCCGCAAACCACAGCAACAGGAGAGACTTCCTCTCATGCGGCGAGTTCTCGCGCCTTTCCCACACGCAAGAGTATCTTTTTGAAATCAGAACAATCTCATGCCAGTGATTCCAGTGGGATGAGATTGCAGACTCGCAAACCGACTCCGATGGTGCAGCAAAGCAGTCCCGCGATCGTTCAAACTAAACTCACCCGAGACCAAATCAAACATGCAAACCGAATTCGGAAAGTCCGAGGGTTCGCACTTCTACCTCTGGACGAACAACCCCAACAAGTCAACCCTCCGGACGAACAACCCCAACAAGTTAACGATCCACAACCACATAACGCCCCGCAATCTGATGCCAGACGGGAAGGTTCTCAATTCCAAGTGGCCTCAGATTATTCCTGGATTCGCAGCATTCTCAAACAATTTAAAAGCTGGGATAACGTTAAAGCACAATTTGGCAGCGATCGCGACACCATGTGGCAATTCTTCGACTTCCGCCAATGGTATGTAGATTCGTTAATTAGCGTCCTGCGCGATACCTATCCCGGTTTAATCGCTAAATCCGTCGGCAGTCAAGACCCCACCTCCGACTATGACATCACCATTTGTACTCCCCAGTCAGGCAATGATGTGGAAGCCATCCAATGGTTTAACGCCCAAGTTCGGAAAGAATTTGGAGTAGAACCGGGCACTTTATTCGATACGAACTTGTATGCGAAAGATTATCTTAAGGTCAAAGAAAACGTCGATCCGTCGGGTGAAAACCAGCCTAACGCCGATACGGATCTCGACCAACCCACTGGCGGATTTGGCATCATGGGCAGCCTCTCCCAAGATGTGGCAGCTTTAGTCAAACAACGCCGCTATATGAAGCCTGTAGAATGGGAACGCTATGTGGATGAGGTGGTTGACAGCATCAGCGACCCACAAGAGAAACAAATCATTCTCAAGCAATATGAAGAAGCCGATGCAATTTATCAGCTTTCGGCTTATGAATTGCTCCAGGAAATTGAAAATAGCGTCAACCCAGAACAACAGCAAAATATCTACGCGCATATAACCCTAGGACCGGAAGAAGAACAAGTTCTAGAGGAGGTGGAAAATCCCAACCTCAGAAATGAAATCCGCCAACAACTGCTCGGGGCAGAAAGACTACAATATTTCACGGAAACCGAATCGGATTTAGTTCTGCAAAAGAGCAATAAACTGTACTTGGAACGGATGACAAAAGTACGTCACCTGCAAGCCACCATTCAAGCATTGGGTGACGGAGATCCAGAACGGGTAGAAACGCTCAAAGCTCAAGTCAAACAAATTTTAGGCGAGGCTTGCTTCTTCGCCGCAGAAGCCTATCATAGTGAAGGCGCAGTCAAACACATTGTGGCGGGAGTTCAAGGCGCTAAAAATCCAGAGCAAAAAGACGCAATTATGCAATCTCTTGCGCCCGAACACTTTTTGCAATCCTTTAACGAGCAACTGGGAGATTTTCTTAAGGATTTTCATCATTATGGCGGAGAGCATCCCGATGAAAACCATCCGCCTGGGAAGTTGTTCTATCGCGCATCTAAGTATTTGCATCGCTTGTTTTTAGCGGTAGAAGAGTTGCGTCAGTATAAGTTTAACGATTTAGAACGATTGGAAATTGAAACGCAGCGAGGAAACGTAGAGCAGATTGGCAATCGAATTAAGAATGAGTTGGTGGCGATTCGGAAAGGCGATCGCACCTTTGAAACTGAAGCCGACAAAAATCAAGCGGCTGTGGAGGCAATGCAAAACATTCTCGGGGTGAGCGAACCATTGGAGCTGAAACAGAAGATTTTAAAAATGGCACAAGAGTTTAATGCTAAGGTTCGCAATCGAATCACTCAAAGTTTAAGCCTGGACACCCAAACGTCTAGAAATTATTTCCAACATATCGAGTAGCGGCGATTGGAGAAACTGGAGGCGATATCCCCCGCAACCCGAGCGCCAATTGCTGAGTTCCAGGGGGAAAAGCGATCGCGCCCTAACTTTAGACTTTCGTCGAATAGACAAGATCGCATTCTTGTGGGAAAATCAGCCATTGATGACGAGACTAAATTATGGGAACCGAACAGCACCTTCAGCCAAAAGGACGCTCGAAGCCTACAGCGACAAGTGCCACTCGGATGTTCCAAGTCCGGCCCTTTGCCGAACCCGCTAACGTGGAATCCACGATCGCACCAGAACTTCAAACCAAAGCAAAATCGGGGGAAAACAGCGATCGCCTCTCCCGCATCGAGATTTCTCAACCTTCTGCGATTCAACCCAAACTCACCATCGGCGGGGGGGCAACCAGCCGCCAATCACTCAGCGATCGCCTCGCCGAAACAGGCGATCGCCCCTCCATCCAACGCGATACCGACGACTCCCCCCAACCCGAAATCGCCTCCGAAGATATCGAATACGAAATCATCGCTCACAGTTTCGCCTACAAAGGCGAACAACTCCCAGCAGCAGCAGGAGATTGGCTCTCCAGCCGAGGTTACGAACGCAATTGGGCGCTCACCATTAAGGGGGAAGGTTTTTTTATGGGACTGTTAATGCCACTCCCCGAATCTGGCAGAACCCCTATCCTCGCCTTTAAAGGCACTTCCCCTGACGAATCAGCAGATGTCCTCGCCGACCTCGATCCAGTCGCCATCGGGTTCACCGCCTTCAAACTCCAACAGAAAAAAGTCGCCGATGCGATCGCCTTAGCAGGGGGCAAAGTGGATGTGGTGGGTCACAGTCTCGGGGGTGCCCTCGCTCAACATGCCGCCTCTGCTTTCCCCCCTCAAGTTCGTCGCGTCGTCACCTTTCAGGCTCCTGCTATCAATCGCATCCAATCCTATATGTTTGGCCGCTTAGATGAAACTCAGCGCCCCGAGGTCCGACATCATATCGCCACTGGGGATATCGTAGACCTGGCAGGAGGCAAGCATTTGGCCGGAGAAGTGTTATTGCATCACGTCGGTGGCAGTCCGCTCTCTCATATTAAATATTTACTCAATAGCGATGCCTTTAAAGAACAGCGCGAAGCCCTAGGTTTGACGGATGAGATGTTAGAAGAATTAGATATTGCCGAAGCCAAAGCCAAGCATAGCGGCAAAGTAGAAGAATTTGAAGAATATCCCTATTGGTTCCGACAACTGTTAACAGAATGGGGCGGAAGAGGCTCATTGGGCTTGATACCCGGTGCATTCCTGGCGGGTTATCGCGGCGGGAAAAAGTTAGGCAGTGGGATGATAAGTGCAGGGTCTTATCTGGGAGATAAAATCGTTGAAGGGGGTTCTTATCTGGGAGATAAAATCGTTGAAGGGGGTTCTTATCTGGGGGATAAAATCGTTGAAGGGGGTTCTTATGTGGGGGATAAAATTGTTGAAGGGGGTTCTTATGTGGGGGATAAAATTAGCAGTGGCGCATCGAGCATTTATGAAAAAACTCGCGATTTTTTCAGAAGAAAATTTTAGCTTAACTACAGGGATATCGTGCTGAATTTTAATCCCAGCACCAAACATTATTATAGTCCGGAAATCGGGGTATCCATCGAACTTCCAACAAATTGGCAAGAATGCGATCGCTATTCGCAAGGGGTTATGTATGGATGTCAAAATGGCGATCGCTATCCCCCCAAACTGCTCGTTCAAATCGTTCCCCTCCCTCCATCTATCTCCCGGGAAGCTGGTTCTCCCAATCGATACGACACCTTAGCAAAGAAACTGCTAAAATTGCAACCGCCTTCCCGACCCATCCGCGATCGCCAATACCTGGAAATCGATTCCTGTCGTGCCAGAATAGATACCGTTACCTTTGACGATCCGGAATTTCATGTCAGCGTCACCCACTATCAAGTTTGCATCCAACGGGATAACCTGTTGTTGTATGGCGTCATAGGAATGGTCGAGACGCGATCGGCATCTACCTACCTCCCTATTTTTGCCGCCGCTACCCAGTCCATTCGATTTATCTAATCTCGTGAAGGGCAATCCATGAGTAACCCCCCCACAATGAAAAGCTATTTTAACCAATCCTTGGGCGTATCTATTTTAATGCCCGAATCCTGGGAAGTACAGCAACTCCAACCGAACCAATTTCAAATTATCGCACCCGCCGTCTCCCAATTTGACGGATATTGTCCGCAAATCAGCTATACCCGCAAAATTCCTCAAATCAATTCTCCCCACTGGTTTGAGGAGACAATTCGCAAGTCGGAAGCTACCCAACGACAAGTCTATCCCGACTATCATCCCCTCAAAGAAGAGCGGTTTTGGGTGGGAGAGCATCGCGCCTATCTGCGACAGGTTCAATGGTGCTATGAAGGCACGGATATTTATCTGGTTAATTTCCAAGGGTTAATCTTGGCCGAAGAAATTGCCGCTTATATTATTAAAGCCGAAACTTTGAAAGAATTCGCAGAAACAGACATGCCAATATTTGAGGCGATCGCAAAATCGACTCGCATTATCCCACCGCAGAACTAACTCTGCCGCGCGCTCTACGTCGGTGGCATCCCTAACCGAAAATACCCGATAAGCAATCGAGTGGCACTTTGATGAAATGACTCTGATTCGCGATCGCCTATTCCAACTCCACCGGGGCAAACGTCTCGATCCAAACCTTCGCCCCGCAAGATAGGGGCGAAAGTTTGGATCGAGACGCTTTCCTCCGTGGAGTTACTGAGCGGTTAAGCCACATCCGACTGAAATAGGTTGGAAAAATAACTCGGGACGAGCAGCTTCTTGGCAGGCAATGG
>NZ_JAYFEQ010000504.1:0-9554 GCF_055795085.1 Phormidium sp. CCY1219
CTGGGGAAACGCCGGAACAACCAACTGGGGAAACGCCGGAACAACCGACTGGGGAAACGCCGGAACAACCAACTGGGGAAACGCCGGAACAACCTAGTGAGGACATGCCACAGCAACCGACTGGGGAAACGCCACAGCAACCGACTGGGGAAACGCCGGAACAACCTAGTGAGGAGACGCCACAGCAAACCACGGCGGACATTCCAGCGCCACCCAGTGGGGAAACACCGACACTACCCGCACCGACAGAGGATTCTATACCGACAGGGCCGGTGGTGGGAACGCCTTTGGTTCCCGCAGAATTGCCGGAACCCGCGCCGCGATCGAACGGGGGAAACCCGGGAGAAGGGCCGACGGTACCCAGGGAACCGACAAGCGGGGGAAGAAGTGAGCCGATCGCGCCGATCGCACCGACGCCAAGCGCGCCTGCGGCGGGGGAGGGGGGAGTTGCTACGCCGGATGGCGGGATCGTCGCCGAGCGATCGCGGGCCATTTCGCAGTCAGAATTCTTACCTGCAGCGATCGCCACTGACGTTCTCACGGAACGTTCCGTAGAATCGCGCAATATCATTCCCGATCCGATGGAAATCAATGCCTCGTCCTCCGTGTCATCATCATCGCCAGAGCAAAGTACCCTTGCGGAACAAAACTTTACCCTTAGTACGGTGAGTCGCGCGGATATTGCGGCGCAACTGGATGCGGGCAGGGTGGAAGAAGCGGTGGGATTATTGGATATTTTTTATAGCGAGCAACTGGGGGATTATCTCGATCGCAATATTCGGCGCGATCTGAGAACCTTTAGCGCCTTGCAACAAAAAATTGTAATGAGAGCGCGACCCACAGGAACCAACCCGGCGATGCTCTATACCTTTGCGCGGGAAGGGCAATTAGATTTAGTGTTAGTGCCTCCGGAAGGTGAGCCGATTTACGAGAGTATCCAAGAGGCCGATCGCGAAAATTTGATGCAGGTGGTGCAGGAATTTCGGCGGGAAATCACCGACCCGAAGCGACGGTTTACCACCAGTTATCGTTCCTCGGCGAAGCAACTGTATGAGTGGATAATTGCACCATTAGAAGAACAACTGAAAGCGCGGGATATCGATACTCTAATTTTTTCGATGGATGAAGGATTGCGCGGGGTTCCCGTGGCGGCGTTTTACGATGGCGATCGCTTTTTGGTGGAACGGTACGCGATCGCTTTGATTCCCAGTCTCAATTTGACCGATTTGAATTATAAACCCCTAGAAAATGCGAAAATTTTAGCAATGGGAGCTTCGCAATTTACCGCACGCCCTCCATTACATGCGGTTCCGGTAGAACTGTCCAGCATCACTGAAGAGTGGCCCGGGGAATCTTTTCTCAATCAAACCTTTACCCTGGAGAATTTAAAGAACAAACGCGACTCAGAACAGTACCAAATTATTCACCTGGCCACCCACGCCGAATTTCTCCCGGGAGAGCCAAGTAATTCTTACATTCAGTTTTGGGATACTACCTTACCGGTTTACAAAATCCGCGAATTGGATTGGCACGAACCCCCGGTTGAATTGTTAGTGCTTTCTGCTTGTCGCACGGCGATCGGGGACAACCAAGCGGAGTTGGGTTTTGCCGGATTAGCGGTGCAGGCGGGGGTTGAATCCGCCTTAGCCAGTTTGTGGTATATCAGCGATGAAGGTACGGTGGCCTTGATGAATGAATTTTACCATCAATTGAATCAAAAATTGCCAAACGATGGCGAAGAATCTGGTATGGTTCCTATCAAAGCAGAAGCATTGCGCCACGCTCAGATGGCAATGATTGAGGGGGAATGGCAAATCGAATCGGGGCGTTTGATGGGGATGACGCCCCCGGAGGAAATCCCGCTTCCGCCAGCATTATCTCAGTTGGATAACGAAAATTTGCAGCATCCTTATTATTGGGCCGCATTTATCATTATCGGGAGTCCGTGGTAAACCCTGTGATGCTAAACTACGGGAATTCTGTAGGTATTTTTTATCAAGAGTTGATTGGGTAAAGTGTGGTAATTAGTTCCATCATAAAACCAGGGCAATTGTCAAGAGGCTGAAGAAATATTTATTCCCTTTTCTCGGGTCTTGCGTTCTTGTCATGGGGTTTAGGAGAGCAAATTTTGAGGGGCTGCGTCACATCGGAAGTAAAGGGGTTAATTTGCCCGATCGCCTGTAAATTTTTACGCAAAAAATGCTGCTACAAAAGGGGGGATACCCAGGTGAATAAGAGGGGTTGACGATAAAATTACCGCAGGGCGCAGATACGGTATTTTGCGGAAATAGGCTATCGCTACAAGCGCGATCGCAGGGTGCGAAATCCCCGATAAGTTGAAGCAGAAACGGCAGAGTTGTTGCACCCCAGGGCGGCAAAATTTATGTTGTTCGAGCTGCGGGTTTCTACCCAGAGAGGCATGACAAATGGTGAGGGATGTTTGTACGCTAGAAGAGATGGCGATCGCCACCACCGTCGCTGAAGAGGTTGCTTCGCCCAAACGGACGAAAAAATCCCGGCCAACGGTTGCTTAATAAGGGGCGTTTTGGCAAAGGACGTGTGAAATATGGCTGCGATAACAATCGGTTCGGATTCTTTAGTTAATACTTATACCGCTGACGAGCAAAAAAACCCAGTCGTCACGGGGGATAATGGGAATTTTACCATCGCCTGGGAGGGTGAAGGAAGCGAAGGGATTGGAATCTACGCGCAACAGTACGACGGAGAAGGAAATCCCGCTGGCAATTCGGTGCTGGTGAGTAGTGCCAATCAGCCAAAACAGGCGGCGATCGCCAGGAGACCGAATGGAGATGTTACCCTCGCATGGCAAAGTACAAGTGAGGGAAGTTCCAGCGAACTCTTTTTCCAGCAAGGGATGGCGGGGACGCCCACCAAAGTAGAAAGTGCCAGCGCGAATCCGCGAAATCCGGCGATCGCGATCCGTCCGAATGGTAACTTTACCTTAGTGTGGGAAAGCAACCTCAACGGAACCTCGGCAATTTACGCGCAACAGTATAACAAAAACGGAACTGCTCAGGGTAATGCAATCGTGGTGGATACCACCACCACCAACCAACAAGATCCGGCGCTCGCCATGCGTCCGAATGGGGAATTTACCATTGTTTGGCGAGGAGATACCGGCGAAGACGCGGCGGGGATTTACGCCAAGCAGTTTGACCAACAGGGAAATCCCGGAACCACCTTTCGAGTCAGCGAACAAACCGAGGGCGATCGCGCGAATCCGCAGATCGCGATTCGTCCGAATGGCAGTTACGCGATCGCGTGGGAAAGTAACAGTCAAGATGGGGACCAACTCGGGGTTTACGCGCGACAGTATGACAACCAAGGAAACCCCGTGGGGGGCGAGTTTTTAGTCAACCGCAACCTCACTGCTGGAAATCAGCAAGACCCGGCGATCGCGATGGCTCAAAACGGCAATCTAGCGATTTCCTGGTCGAGTATCCTCCCCGACGGAACCACTCACATCTATTTGCAGCAGTATGACAGTGCGGGCAATACCCGGGGACGGGAGTATCGCGTCAATTCCCAAACCGACGGCGATCGGGAAAATCCGGTGTTATTTCTCGACTCACAAGGAATCGGCGCGATCGCGTGGCAAAGCAATACCGGAAATGGCAACGGGTATGACATCTACGCCCAAAAATTCAACTTAGAGCCGAAAGTTCACTTTCCCCAAACCACCTATCAACTGAACGAAAGCGACAGCGGCGAAGATGCCACCATTACTCTCACGCGCTCTGGGGAACTTTCCGCCACTGCTACGGTAGAGGTACAATTTACCGATGGTACCGCTATCGGTGGTACGGACTTCGAGAATACCCCTCAAACCGTTACCTTCGATGCGGGTAGCGATACCGCCACCCTCTCGGTGCCGGTGAAAGACGATAGCGAGGTAGAAAGTACCGAAACCTTTACCCTCACTTTTGCCAATCCCACCGGCGGGCTGAACCTGTTTCAAACCACGGCCACCGTAGAAATCATCGATGACGATATCGCACAAGCGGGATTCAATGTATCTCCCTTGGAAGGCAATACCACAGAAGCGGGGGGCACCGCTGAGTTTACCATTGCCCTGGCCAGCGAACCCACGGCTAACGTTACCCTGCCTTTGGCCAGTAACGATACCAGCGAAGGCACGGTATCTCCCGCAAGTCTCACTTTTACTCCAGAGAATTGGAATGCGCCGCAAACCGTTACGGTTACGGGAGTGGATGATGCGATCGCCGATGGAAATATCCAATATGCCCTGGTCGCCGACCGGGCAAGCAGTGCCGACCCGAACTATAACGATATCGATCCGGTAGATGTCATCCTCACGAATGAGGATAACGATACCGCTGGGGTATCTATATCTCAATCCGACAACAGCACCACCGTGACCGAAGGCGGCAATGGTGACAGCTACGAGGTCGTTCTCACCAGCGAACCGACGGCAGATGTTACCCTGAATCTGACCTCCGACGGTCAGACGACCCTCGGCACCGAGGAAGTGACGTTTACGCCACAAAACTGGAATCGAGCGCAGGCGATCGCGGTAGAAGCGGCGGACGATACAGCAGTGGAAGGAGACCACAGCAGTACCATCACCGCCACGGCGAGTAGCGCGGATGCAAATTACGACGGCATATCCATCGAGCCGATAACCGCCACCGTCATCGATAACGATTCCGAACCTCAACCGCCTAGCGGGTCGGTGAATCTGATTCAACCGGTGGGCAATACTCTGGCAATGGAAGGGTTTGGCACGGATACTTACAAAATTGTGCTAAATACGCAACCCACGGCAAATGTGGAAATCGCAGTCGCCCCGGATGGCCAAACCACCACCGATGTAGAGCGGCTCACCTTTACGCCGGACAACTGGAACCAGTCGCAAACCGTAACCCTGACAGCGGTGGATGACAGCACATCCGATCCCCTTGCCCGCAGTGGGTTTGCTGGCACTCACACCAGTGCGATCGCTCATCGCGCTACCAGTGCCGATGCTAATTACAACCGCATCGACCTGCCCTCGATTGTAGTGAATGTCAGCGATAACGATAACCCGGGCATCGACCGCGCGTTTGCCGCAGCGGAAAATACCGCCGGCACCGACAGGGACGATCGCGTTACCGGATCTGCCGATACCGATATCGTCCACGGACGCGCCGGTAATGATAAGATAGAAGGATTCGACGGCAACGATATTCTTTACGGTCAAACCGGAGATGACGGTCTCGCAGGCGGCGCAGGGGATGACATTCTCTTCGGCGGCGAAGGTAACGATCGCGCCCGGGGTGAGGCCGGCAATGACGCGATATTCGGCGGCGAAGGCAGCGATCGCGTGTCGGGGGGTGACGGTGACGATCGCTTGTTCGGCGATGGCGGAAACGACCGCTTAGCAGGCGATGCCGGTGCGGATACTCTCACCGGTGGCGCGGGCAACGATGCATTTGCGATCGCTCGAGGCAGCGGCGGCTTTACATTAAGCGCGGCAGATGTTATCGTAGACTTTACCCCGGATGCCGATGTTATCGATTTGGGCGATTCCCTGACATTCGATGGCTTATCCATTTCTCAAGGTACCGACGAGCGGGCTAAAGATACGATTCTGCAAGACCCGGTGACTGGCGAGTATTTGGCGATCGTGCAAAATATCAATGCCACCGAACTCGATGCAGTTGATTTTGTGTAATCTCGCGTCCGCAGGCATAGCGGTCAAACCAATGAGTCGGTGTAGGCGCACAATTCGGCGACGATCGCGGGCAATTTCAATCCCTCGGTGGATAGGGTGAAATGGGTGGCAGTTTCCGAATGGGCGCGATCGCGATGGCCAAATTCGTCAAGCGGTTAGGCGACGGGGAATAACCTCCCCCTTTCCCCGGACATTCCTGGCGATTGGGGGCGATCGCATCTCGGGATTAATCACGGGTTCCCTGGTGGAAGGGAATGCTTTTCCCCAGACGCCGCCGCCCCACACCCTGGCGCGCCTCAGAGGCACCCGGGCTGAAATTCCCCCGAGTGCGATCGCGGCATTTGGTTCCGAGCCGGATTTCCGGTACAATAAAAGAAATAACAAACTTTGCGGTTTAAAATGAACCCGGAATCCACACTCAACCAACTAAAAGCCGCCTGTACCGACGGACAACTACCTTCTAGTTATGGAGTTTACTTTAAAAACACCTTAGTGGCCCTGTGCCACGCCCTCGAAGATCACATCCTGCAAACCAGTGCCCCGGACTCGGAGCAAAAACCCTTGGTCTTAGTCACCTTTCAGCGGGGTAAGTGGTATTTGCAAGAAGCAGAACGCTACTGGGACATCGCACAGCTTTCCCGGGAAGTTCTCATTTGTGCCATGCCCGATAGTGGATTCAATACCCATCGCACCAGTCAGCAGGAAAACGTCTCCTTGGTGGAGTTAGATGCCACGGATAGTTTGGTGAATGAATGGAATTTAATTATTGTTGCGCCAACTTACAAGGCGATGGTGCTGTGTCACGAACTCTCGGACGAGGAATATCTCCCCGAGGGCAAACCCGATGTGGATATGGAGCGCAAATTCTACGGGTTGTGGACCTTTGACCAAGCTCTGGTGTCGAAAACCTCGGAGATTTTAATCGAGCGGATTCGCCCGTACAACCCGGAACTGGCCGATCGCCTCCACCATCAGCAACAGGAGATTCAAGTCACGGTTGGGCCTCCCTTGGCAGATATGAGTGGGGTGGTGTCTCGGATTGTCACCTATTTGCAAACCTCGCAGCAGCAATTGGTGGCGGTAAACCGTCAAACCCGCGAACTGTGGGAGTTGGAAGGTCGCGCCGTGAAGGTGAGCCGCAACCTAAATGCCAATAAATTGCAAGCCTTTTTGCGAATGGCTCAGCGGGTAGACGAACGGGATGCGGCTAATCCGGTGGCTTCGTTGCAAGTGGCGGCCCTGTCGGAAACCCTGGGCCAATTGCTCGATTTACCTACGTTGCAATTGCGCCGCCTGCGCTTGGCGGGCCTGTTGTTCCGCATCGGGTTGGTGTCCGCACCCAATGAGGTATTTGCCAAAAACGCTCGCGATTTGGATGAGATGAGTCTGGCGGTTTGGCGCGATCGCGCTCGCACTGGCGCTCAACTCCTGATTGCTATGCCCGAATTGGCCCCGGTCCGCGATATCGTGGCGCACCATCTGGAATATTGGGATGGAAGCGGCAAACCCGATGGTCTCAAAGGGGAAGAAATCCCCATCGAAGCTCGCATCCTCGGTCTGGTCTCCTATTTCCAAGAACTCACCCAAGCGCGCGGATCCCGACAGGCGCGCAGTTTATCCGAGGCGTTAGAAAAATGTCAGCAACGCAGCGGTACCCGCTTCGACCCTGCTCTGGTGGAGACTCTCACTAATGTGGTGCGTCTGGTGGATATGGGCCTGATGCAGTTGCCCGATCGCCCCAGTCAACTTCCTAATGTTTGGTTGGAAGAATCCTCTGCCAATCCCGGAAAACAAGCGGAAAATCAAGGGTAAACCGGGTACAATGAATCCGCAAGCTATGGGGATGGATTTTATCCCCAGACGCCCAGAAAAGGCGCAAAAAGACCCCCCGCTCATTTCAAAACAGCCCGTGGCGGGGTAGCTTATAAAAGGCGTTTGCTAGACGGATTTGGGATGAGTCCGTGTCGGCGGACTTCCCCGGCATTCGCCATTTTCCCGAAAATTAGTATTTTAATTTCCTATCTATGACTCATTCGACTCTAGATATCAGCGCGATTCGACGCGGAAAAGTGAAAGACTTGCGCGACGCTTCCCTTGTGGGGGCGGATTTAGCCGGCGCAGATCTCGCCGATGCGGATCTGTCTCAAGCGAATTTAACCGGGGCGAATCTCTCCGGGGCGAATCTCTCTGGGGCTATCTTGCGCGCCAACCTGCATGGGGCGAATCTCTCTGGGGCGAATCTCTCCGGGGCGGATTGTCGCAACGCCGATTTGCGCGGCGCGCTGCTGAGCGATGCTACAGTCAAGGGGGCAACCTTTTCCGGCGCGTTCCTCACCGGCGCGATGTGTGGCAATTTGGACTTTAGCGGTGTGGACCTGCGCGGGGCCGACGTGCAGGGGGCGTCCTTGTCTCGGGCGACTCTGCAAGGGGCGGAATTGTGCAATGCCAATTTCTCCGGGGCGGACTTATCCCATGCGGATCTCGAAGAGGCGGACCTCAGCGGCGCAGTGCTGCGCGGGACGAATCTGACTGGGGCGAATTTACTCTGCGCGATCGTGGATTCTGCCCAGTTTGCCGGGGCATTGCTCGCCGGGGCCTGCGTGGAAGGGACTCCGTTAGACCACTGAGGGAGTAAGCTGTAAGTGGCTTGTCGTGCCTGTTTTGCCCCGCTTCCGGGGTTGGCTTATGGATCCCATAAGCATAACAAAACTTTACATTTCGTAATGAAACGTTATAATGGGAGCGTAGGCAAACATGCACAAATATGGTATCCGCTTTGTTTGGCAGCACACCATTTCAAAATCAAGCTGGCGACGCTCTCGTTAGTAAAGTGGCGGGAACCGCGATCGCTGCTCTATTTAAGCGATCGGAAAAAGTAGAGGCCAATGTCCGCGCCGAACCTGTAACGAAATTGTTGCAGGGCAGTGTCGATGGCTTTGATTTCATCGGCAAAGGCATGTTGATGTACAATGGCCTGCGAATTGATAATATGGAACTCTATTTGCAGGCGGTTGCGATCGACTTCGGCGCGATTTTCTCCGGTCAGGTGAAATTACGCCGCCCCACCAGCGCCAGCATGAGGGTGGTGTTGAGCGAAGATGATTTGACCACTTCGTTTAATACCCCGTTTGTGGTGGAAAAGCTGCAACGTCTCCAATATCAGGGCCAACCCCTGCATTTTCAAAATACCGATGTGACGCTCAATCCCGATAAAACCTTGCACCTGCAGTCCAAAGTTAAGGTGGGCGATTCCGATTCTCCCCTGAATCTGGATTTTACCGCTAGTGTAGACGTGCAAGACCGCCATAAAATCCAATTCGTCGATGTTACCTATGAGGGCGATGAGGAATCCGTGGCACTGGGGAAAGCGTTAATCGAACATGTTAACCATTTGCTCGACTTGGATAAGTTTGCTCTGGAAGGTACGCAACTTCGGGTTGACCGGGTGCGCCTCCAACGCAAAAATCTTGTGTTCTACGGGTCGGCTCATATCAATCAGTTTCCCTCTGGGAAGGGCGTCAATAAATAACGTTCGCAGCACGCCGCTGCATCACGTAGCGGTTCACCTTCCCCGATTAATGCAGTCTTTTTACATCTTAATATCTGAGGTCACATCCTCCCTCAATGCCGCGATCGCTCCTCACAGATTGTGGCTTTTGTGGGTTTTAGCAACACCCGCCGGGGATTAAAATCCCCGGCTAATGGCTCGAGTCGGTTAAAACTGAGATCTTGCACCAGTTGCAACACCCGACGGGGATTAAAATCCCCGTCTAACAGCTTACAGTCGGTTGAAACCGACTGAAATGCTTCTCTGATAACGTTTTCAGCCGGTTTCTAACCGGCTTTAGCTATGAGGCGT